>NZ_BAAAUG010000126.1:0-23379 GCF_039533825.1 Streptomyces rectiviolaceus | reverse complement strand
GCCCGTTCGGCCGGCGGGTCCTCGGCGTCGGCGCGTTCGGCCGCGTACACACGGACCAGGTCGTGGGGCCGGTAGCGGGGCTGGCCCGCGCGGTCGACGCCGGTGCAGTGCAGGAGCTGGGCGTCGATGAGCTGTTCCACGACGCGGTCGGCCTCGGCCTCCGGCACGTCGAGGAGCGCGGTCACGACCCATGCGGCAACATCGGGCGCGGCAAGCAGCCCGAGGCGGCGCAGGGCGGTGCGGGCGGGGGCGTCCAGCGCGCGGTAGCTCATGCCGAGACCGGCCCGTACCTCGAGGTCGCCGACGGCGAGTTCGTCCAGGCGGTGGTGTTCGTCGGCGAGCCGGTCCGCGAGCATGCGCGCCGTCCAGTGCCTGCGGGTGGCGAGGCGGGCACCGGCGATCCGGATGGCGAGCGGGAGCCCGCCGCACAGTTCGACGATGCGCCGGGCGGCGTCCGGCTCGTCCCTGACGTGCCGCTCCCCCGCGACCCGGCCGAGCAGCTCGGTCCCCGGCCCGGTGTCGAGCACGTCGAGATCGGCGCGGTGGGTGCAGGGCAGGGCGCCGAGGCGGGCCCGTGCGGTGATCAGAACCCCGCAGGTGGCGCTCCCCGGAAGGAGCGGGCGCACCTGGGACTCGCTGGCCGCGTCGTCGAGCACGAGCAGGACACGGCGCCCCGCGACCAGGCTGCGGAAGAGGTCACGCCGCTCGGCGTCCCCGTCGGGCGGATCGGCCCCTAAGGCGTAGAGGAGCCGCCCGAGCACTTCGCCGGGCGCCACGGGGTCGGTGGCGCCCCGCAGTTCGGCGTACAACTGCCCGTCCGGGTAGGCGTCGGCGACCTGGTGTGCCGCCCTGACCCCCAGGGTGGACTTGCCGACGCCGCCGGGTCCGGACAGCACGACGACGGGCATGGCATCGCGGGGCCCCGACAGCGCGGCCCGCACCTCGGCGAGCTGGGCGTCGCGTCCGGTGAAGTCGCCGATGGTGGGCGGCAGGAGGGCTGCCACCGGGACGACGATGGCCTCCCTTGAGCTGGCGGGGTCGGGGGCGTCCGCCGCGCCGGGCAGCAGCGCTTCGTCCGCCCGCAGGATCGCCTCGTGCATCCGCCTGAGGTCGGGGCCGGGATCGATGCCGAGCTCCTCGGCGAGTACGTCGCGGCCCTCCGCGTACACCGTGATCGCGTCGGCCTGGCGTCCCAACCGGTAGAGGGCGAGCATCAGTTGGCCGCGCAGCCGCTCGCGGGTGGGGTGCTTGGCGACCAACGCGGTGAGCTCGGCGACCAGGTCCGTCTCGCGTCCGGTCTGTGCGAGTTCCGCGGCGATCCGCTCCTCAAGGGCCGCTTGCCGCGCCTCTTCCAGCTGGTCGGCCATGGCCCGCAGCGTCTCGCCGATCCCGCCGAGGGCAGGGCCGCGCCAGAGGGAGAGGGCGTCCCCCAACAGCCGGGCGGCCGCGGCGTGATCGCCGTCGGCCGCGGCCTGCCTGCCCTGTACGGCGAGGCGCTCGAACTCGACGCGGTCGACGAGGGTGGCGTCCGCGTGGATCAGATACCCGGGCGGCCGGGTCTCGATGGCGTCGGCGGACAGTGCGCGGCGCAGCGCGGAGACGTACGACTGGATCAGGGAACGGGCCGTGTCCGGGGGCCTGTCGTCCCAGATGGCGTCGATCAGCGCGTCGACGGACACCACGCGTCCCGGCTCCAGGAGCAGCGCCGCGAGCAGCGCACGGGGCTTGGGTCCGCCCAGGGTGAGCCGGCGGCCCGCGCGCCACGCTTCGACGGGGCCGAGCAAGCGGTAGTCGGTGTCCGTGTTCACGCCCGTCTCCATGGGTCCTTGCCCTGTGCCGCCCCCACCGCCCCCGAGCCCCCGAGCTGCTGAGCCCCGGGGCTCCCGATCGGCGGGTCATAGTACGTCTGCCCGCTCTCGACTCGTCTGCACACCAGAGGAATCAGGCCATCCGCCATGCGAACGTGAAGCGGCTTCAGCTGCGCGGAGGAGGGTCGCCGCGGGGAGGAGGGGTGTCACCCGCACCCGGGTCCGGCACGTCCGCACTCGGCTCCGGCGCGTCCGCGGCCGTTTCGCTCGCGCCGGCCGTTTCGCTCGCGTCCACGGGCGGCGCGAGCGGAACGGCGCCGCCGCCCTGGAGGCGCTCCAGATCGGCGGACCGTACCTGGATGACGATCAGGGCGATCAGCGCGGCGACGACGGCGAAGACGGCAGCGGCGATGAACGAGCTGGAGATGCCCGAGGCGAGGACCTCGTCGCCCCAGCGCCCCGGCAGCTCCCCCGTCCTGCGGAACTCCGCCAGCTGCGCCGGGTCCGCCTCCGCCTGGAAGCGGGCGACCTGGTCGGTGGCTTCGTTGCGGCTTGCCGTGCCGAAGACGGTGACGAGGACGGACAGGCCGAGCGAACCGCCCACCTGCTGGGTGGCGTTGAGGATCCCGGAGGCCGCTCCGGCGTTCCGCGGCTCCACACCCGAGACCGCCATCAGCGTCAGGGACACGAACTGCATGCCCATGCCGAAGCCGAAGACCAGCATGGGGCCGAGCAGGCTTCCCGTGTACGTGCTGTCGACATCGGTCAGCGTCAGCCAGCCGAGCCCGACGGCGGCCAGCGTCGCGCCCACCACCATGAAGGGCTTGGGCCCCCACTTGGGCAGTAGCTGCGAGGCCAGCCCCGCGCCCACCGCGATGATCGCGCTCACCGGCAGGAAGGCGAGACCGGCCCGCAGCGGGCTGAAGTTCAGGATGTTCTGCACGAAGATCGTCAGGAAGAAGAACATCCCGAACATGGCCGCGGCCAGGCACAGCATCATGCCGTAGACACCGGCGCGATTGCGGTCGCGGAACATCCACAGGGGCGTGATGGGCTGCTTCGAACGGCGCTCGACGGTGAGGAACAGGCCGAGGAGGAGGACGGCCGCCGCGAAGGCCGCGATGGTCACGCTGTCGCTCCAGCCGTCCTCGGAGGCACGGATGAAGCCGTAGACGAGCAGCACCATGCCCACCGTGGAGGTGAGCGCGCCGAGGATGTCGAAGTGCCCCGGGTGCCGCTCGGACTCACGGATGTAGCGGGGCGTGGCGAAGGCGATGAGCAGGCCGATGGGGATGTTCACATACAGCACCCAGCGCCAGTCGAGCCACTCCACGAGCAGCCCGCCGGCGAGCAGTCCGATCGCGCTGCCGCCCGCCGAGACGGCGGCGAACACTCCGAACGCCCTGTTCCGCTCGGGTCCTTCGCGGAAGGTCGTGGTGATCAGCGCGAGTGCGGTGGGCGAGGCGATGGCGCCGCCGACACCCTGCAGCGACCGAGCGGCGAGCAACTGCCAGGATTCCTGGGAGAGTCCGCCGAGCAGCGAGGCGAACACGAAGAGCAGGACGCCGAACATGAAGACTCTGCGGCGCCCGAGGATGTCGCCGAGGCGTCCGCCGAGCAGCAGCAGACCGCCGAAGGTCAGCGTGTAGGCGTTGATCACCCAGGACAGGGTCTCGGTGGAGAAGCCGAGCGAGGTCTGGATGTGCGGCAGGGCGATGTTCACGATGGTGATGTCGAGGACCACCATCAGCTGGCACGAGGCGATGACGAGGAGTGCGATACCGCTGCCGCTGCCCCGCTTCGGGGAGGCGGCAGGCTCTGAGGGTGTCGTCCGAGAGCCCGTCATGGGATTGCCGGCGTGTCAGGCAGGCAGTGAACGGAGGCGTTCACCGCTCTCCCAGGCTAAGCCCGGCCGCCCGGCCCCGCCATTCGTTCGCGAGGCAGGGCCGCGCCCCTTCCGGTCCAGGTGGACGCCGCCGGGGAACGCTCCGGCGGGCGTCCGATCGCGGAGTGGAAAGACCTCGTCCGTTCCTCGCCGCTGACCAAGCAACGTGAGCCGCCACTAGCGGCTCGGCGCGGAGCTCCCCCTCGCGCGGCGCCGGGCGAGCCGGTGGAAGGCCTTCTGCGCGCGCCCCGGCGCGGGCAGCGCGCCGGCCACCGCGTCGGCAAGGAGCGTGGTGACCGTCTCGGCGGCGCAGGTGCGATTGGCGCCGATGCCGCCGCTGGGGCCCCGCTTGATCCAGCCCACGACGTAGGTCCCTGGCCGCCCGGCCACCCGGCCGCCCTCGTGCGGCACGGTGCCGGTGGTCTCGTCGAAGGGCAGCCCGGCGACCGGCACCCCGCGGTAGCCGATCGCGCGCAGCACCATGTCCGTCCGTATCGTCCGCTCCCCCGACGCCTCGACGACACGCACGCCCTGGACGGCTTCCTCGCCGACCATCTCCACCGGGGCGGAGTGGAAGCGCAGCACGATGCGCCGCCCGGGAGCGGGCGCCTGTGCCCAGTCGATCCGGTCACGGGTGACGCCTCGCAGGAGGGCCGCCCTGCCCTTCGGGTCGGCCTTCGGATCGGTCTCGTCGATGGCCGGCGCGGTCCGCGGGTCGTGGTCGTCGACGACCAGCTCCAGGCCCGGAACATGCTTGAGGGCGAGCAGTTCGGACTTGGTGTACGCGGCGTCCTCGGGACCCCGCCTCCCGAGCAGGACCACTTCGCGCACCTTGCCGGCGCGCAGCGCCTGCAGCGCGTGGTCGGCGATGTCCGTGCGGGCGAGGCTGTCGGGGTCGGCGAGCAGGATCCGGGCGACGTCGAGGGCGACGTTGCCGTTGCCGACGACGACCACGCGCTCGCTCGACAGGTCGATCGCGTCCGGCGCCGCGTCCGGATGGCCGTTGTACCAGGCGACGAAGTCCCTCGCCGAGATGCTGCCGGGCAGCTCCTCGCCCGGGACTGCCAGCGTGCGGTCGGCCGACGCACCCACGGCGTAGATGACGGCGTCGTGGTGGGCGGCAAGCTCCTGCGCGGTGACGTCGGCGCCCACGTCGAGCCCGAGGTGCATCCGCACCCGCGGATGCGTGTGGAACCGCGCGAAGGTGTCACCCACCTTCCTCGTCGCGGGATGGTCAGGTGCCACGCCGAAGCGTACGAGTCCACCGGTCACCGGCAGCCGGTCGATCAGCGTCACTTCGGCGCTGGTGTGCAGGAGCAGGTCCTGGACCGCGTACATCCCGGCGGGTCCGGTGCCGACGACGGCGACCTTGAGCGGCGCGAAGTCCGACGGCAGGACGCGCGGGAAGACCGGCTCGTCCCAGGCGTGGAAGTTCGGCCCGTCCGGGGCCGGTTCGAGCGTCTGGTCCGCGTAGTACGCCGCGTTGATCGTCGCGTACTCCTGCTGTGCGACGGGCAGGCTGTCCACCGGGAAGATCGCGTCGACCGGGCAGGCGTCGGCGCAGGCGCCGCAGTCGATGCAGGTCGCCGGGTCGATGTGCAGCATCTCCGTGCTGCCGAACGCCCGCTCCTGCGGCGTCGGGTGGATGCAGTTGACCGGGCACACGGCGACGCACGTGGCGTCGCTGCAGCAGGTCTGGGTGATGGCGTAGGTCATGTCGTCGGCTCGACTCGCTCGGCTCGGAACGGCTCAGATTCGGAACGGCTCAGATGAGGTGGGCGCGCTTGTAGAAGGCCAGTGCCGGCTTGGTGAGCAGGCGGGAGGAGGCCAGGAACTCCATCAGTCCCGAACAGCTGGACCGCATCATGGACTTGTGGTGCTCGTTGTCCTTCGCCTCGGCGAGGGCGCGCTTCTCGTCGAGCCCGGCGTTCGCGTACACCTTGGGGTTCACCATGCTGGTGACGATGTAGTACGACGCGATGGCGACGACGAACGCGTTGATCTGGCGGCGCACCCGGCCCGCCCCGGAGAGGCGCTTGCTCGTCTGGTCGCGGGCGAACTTCATGTGCCGCGATTCCTCGACGACGTGGATGTTGTTGATCGTGCGGACGAACGGCACGACGCGCTCGTCCCGCATCCAGTCGCGCTGCATGACGTCGAGCACCTCTTCGGCGACGAGGATCGCGGCGTACGCCGCCTCGCCGAAGGCCACCGTCTTGAACATCCGGCCGAGTTCCACCGCGAACCGCTTGGGCCGGTAGGCGGGCGCGCCCAGCTTCTGGGCACCTCGGGCGAACATGATCGAGTGCCGGCACTCCTCGGCGATCTCGGTGAGGGCCCATTGCACTTCGGCGCTGGTCGGGTCCTTCGTGTACACGTCGCGGAGCACCATTTGCTGGAGGATCATCTCGAACCAGATGCCCGTGCTGGCCACCGACGCGGCTTCCTGCCGCGTCAGTTCCTTGCGCTGGGCGTCGGTGAGCTCCTGCCAGTACGGCGTGCCGTACAGGGAGCACCATTCCGGGCTCGCGCCGTGGAAGTCCCGGTCGAGAGGGGTGTCCCAGTCCACTTCGGTGGCCGGGTCGTAGGCCAACACGGCGGCCGATTCGAGCAACCGCCGGGCCACGTCGTCTTCTTCGGGGTGGTCCTGCGATGTCGGCCGAACAGTGCTGCTTGCCATGCTGCGGCTCCTTGACTCTGATGCGTACGTTCTCTTGTTCGCTCAGGCAACGGGCCGCGGCGTGCCGTCCCACAACGCGCCGCGGCCCGCTTGTTAGACGGAATGTATAACAAGGATTCCGGGAGGCCTACCCCCGAGTAAGAACTGAATCGGCGGACGCGACCGCGGCAGGCATTGCGGACAACTGGCGTCAAAGCGAGCACATTTGAGGCATGCAAGTTCTTGCACGTGGCGTCGACAGCGCCTCTCCCGACCCGTCGGCGCCCCACGCACAGGGCTCACCCAGCACACGGGACACCAGGGCCACACCCAGTGCCAGTAGTTGAAATCTCTTGCAGAAAGTATTGACGCGTACATGTGTGGGCGGCAGGCTCCGACTCGGAATCCCCCCACGGCAGCCTCCCCCACGAGCAGCTGCCCTTCTCTGGGCACAGCTGTGCCCGTCCCGAAGGAGCCGCACCATGCAGCACCGTTCCCGCCTGCTGGGCGCGACATCGGCCGGCGTCCTGGCCGCGGCCGGCCTCGCGACGTTCGCGCCCTGGCAGTCGCAGGCGACACCGCCCGGCGACAAGACCGTCACCGCGACCATGTTCGAGCGGCAGTTCGCGGACGTGGGCAAGGCGTGCACCGACCAGCTGGGCCCGGCGGGCTACGGCTATGTCCAGGTGTCGCCCGCCTCCGAGCACATCAAGGGCGACCAGTGGTGGACCTCGTACCAGCCCGTCAGTTACAAGATCGCGGGCCGTCTCGGCGACCGCGCCGCCTTCAAGAGCATGGTCGACGTCTGCCACCAGGCGGGCGTCAAGGTCATCGCGGACGCCGTCATCAACCACATGGCGGCCGGCTCGGGAACGGGCACCGGCGGCACGCAGTACGGCAAGTACGACTACCCCGGCTACTTCCGGGACGCGGACTTCCACGCCTGCCGTACGAGCATCAACGACTACACCAACCGTGACAACGTCCAGAACTGCGAACTGGTGGGCCTGGCCGACCTCGACACGGGCAGCGACGCCGTGCGCGGCACCATCGCCGCCTACCTCGACGACCTGCGCTCACTGGGCGTGGACGGCTTCCGCATCGATGCCGCCAAGCACATGGCGGCCGACGACGTCGCCGCCATCAAGGGCAAGATGAGCGACCCCAGGTTCTGGGTGTCGGAGGTCATCCACGGAGGCGGCGAGGCCGTCCAGCCCGACGAGTACACCGGCGTCGGGGACGTCGACGAGTTCCGCTACGGCGGGCACCTCAAGAGCGCCTTCCAGGGCGGGAACATCGCGCAGCTGAAGTCGGTCGCGGACGGCAAACTGGGCAGCGGCTCGGCCCGTACGTTCGTCGACAACTGGGACACCGAGCGCAACGGCTCGACGCTCACCTACAAGGACGGCGCGACCTACGCCCTGGCCAACGTCTTCATGCTCGCGTCCCCCTACGGCTCGCCGAACGTGTACTCCGGCTACGAGTGGTCCGAGAAGGACGCGGGCCCGCCCAGCGGCGCGGACGGCTGGACGAACACGCACACCCAGCAGGCGATCACCGGCCTGGTCGGTTTCCGCAACGAGGTGGGCGCCGCCGAGTTGACCGACTGGTGGGACAACGGCGGCAGCGCCCTCGCCTTCGGCCGCGGCGACAAGGGGTTCGTCGCACTCAACAACGGCGACGGCGAACTGACCCAGACCTTCGCGACGTCGCTGCCCGGCGGCACGTACTGCAATGTCGCCAAGGCGACCCCGGACAGCTGCGACGGCAACACGGTCACCGTCGGGGACGACGGGAAGATCGAGACCACCCTGCCCGCGCGCGGCGCCCTTGCGCTGCACACCGGGGCGAAGGCGGGCTGACCGGCGCCACGCCGCGCCCGCCCCTAGACCAGACGGAACACCGGATGACGTACCGACTCGGCGGCGAACTCCTCGTCCGTCGAGTCGCCCGTCACGTCGAAGTAGGCACGGGTGACGGGCACTTCACGCCAGTACTGGCGAAGGACGGGCACACTCTCCTCGGGACCGAGCTCGGCCACGCGCACGCTCTGTGACTTGCCGCCCCTGCTGAGCTCGATCTCCCCGGCCGCACGGGCGTTGCGCACCCAGTTGCTCACGCCGTAGGCGCCGACGACCCAGCGCTCGCCCCCGGCTGACATCACGTCGACCGGCGTGGAGAACAGGCGGCCCGTCTTCCTGCCGCGCACGGTCAGGATGTACCGGTAGTCCTTACCGATCCCGAACCGGGTCATCGTCCGGAACACGCCGTTGATCATGCGCGTACCGAAACCGATGCGATACGTCTTCGCCATCAGCCTTCTTCCTGTCGAGCGACCGGCGGTTACCGCGCGGCCAGCAACTGGGCCGCGCCCTGCCGGGCTTGGCGCGCCGGTTCGGGCGATCCCGAGATGGCGGCCGCGGTCATGGCCCCCTCCGCGAGCAGGACCAACGGGCCGACAGTCTGCCCCGATTCGCCCGCCGCGGCCACAAGTCCCGCCATGTAGTCGTGGAAGGCGCTCTTGTGCGCCCGGACGGTGACGGCCACCGCCGGGTCGACGGCGCCGAGTTCGCCGAACGAGTTGATGAAGGCGCAGCCCCGGAAGTCCGGCTCGGAGAACCACTCGTACAGCCAGTCGTAGACCGCGAGGACGCGCTCCACCCCGCCCGGCCCGCTCTCCGCGTACTCGGCGAGCCGGGTACGCCAGCGGAGGTCGCGGCGCTCGAGGCAGGCGACGAGCAGCTCCGATTTCGAGGGGTAGAGCTGATAGAGCCGCTTGAGCGAGACCCCCGAGGCCGCACGCACCTGGTCCATGCCCACGGCCTGGATGCCGCGCCCGTAGAAGAGCTCCTCGGCGGCGTCGAGAAGCCTGACTTCCGCTTCGGCGCGATCCATGAGAGCTCCAGGGATGAGGATGAGGACCAGAGGGCAGAGAACGATCGTTCTCTGACACTACTACGACCCTGGGCACGCCCGCACCATTGCGCGAGAACGATCGTTCTCCTATCGTGGGCACCCTCACCGGAGAACGATCGTTCTCGCGGTTGCGACCTTCAGGAGAGAGCCATGACCACACGACCCCCAGTCCCTCCGTTCACCCTGGAGACCGCGGCCGAGAAGGTCCGCCTCGCCGAGGACGGCTGGAACTCCCGCGATCCCGAGAAGGTGGCCCTCGCCTACAGCAAGGACTCCCGCTGGCGGAACCGCGCGGAGTTCGTGACCGGCCGTGACGCGATCGTCGCCTTCCTGTCCCGCAAGTGGGACCGGGAGCTCGACTACCGCCTCATCAAGGAACTGTGGGCGCACGACGGCAACCGCATCGCGGTGCGCTTCGCCTACGAATGGCACGACGACTCCGGCCACTGGTACCGCTCGTACGGCAACGAGAACTGGGAGTTCGACGACGACGGCCTGATGCGCGTGCGGCACGCCTGCATCAACGACCTGCCCATCCAGGAGTCCGACCGCAAGTACCACTGGCCGCTCGGCCGCCGCCCCGACGACCACCCCGGCCTCAGCGACCTGGGCCTGTGACGCCGGACCAGCGCCTCAGGAGCAGGGGCAGCAGCACGCACTGCGCGGCGACGAGGATCCAGAACAGACCGGCGCCGCCCATGCGTTCGGCCAGCTGGTAGCCCTCGCCCCCGGCGACTCCGCTGGCGAAGGCGCCGATTCCGGCCGCGAGCCGTTGGTGGCCGAAGACGACGGCGGGTGCGCGGGGCGACCGGGCGAGGGCTTCGAGGTCGTTCTTGAAGAAGAGGACGATCTCTCCGAGGCAGACGAGCAGGGCTCCGGCCAGGATCGCGGCGTGGTCGCCGACGGCGAGCGTGGCCATGCCCGCGGCCATCGCGCCGAAGCCGAACCACAGCGCTCGGGCGTAGGGCAGGCGCGCGATCCAGTCCGAGAGCAGGGGTTGCGCGATGACGAGCAGGAGGGCGTAGAGCGCGAGGACCAGGCCGTAGTACGTCGTCGATGTGCGGGGCACCGCGTACAGCGCGAGGTAGTGCTGGAAGAACATGAAGACGTACAGGCTCAGCACGGTGGTCGCGAAGGGCAGCACGGCGAGACCGGCGAACGCCCTTTCCCGGTGCGCGGGTTGTCCCGGTCCAGCCCCGGTGTTCCGGCCGTGGTCGGGGCTCTCCGTGGGCAGCAGGGCATGGCCCAGGGTGATCGTCGCGAACAGTGCGGTGACCGCGGTGAAGAGCCCGGCCGAAGCGCTGAGGACGAAGGGCGCCGCCGCCAGCGGGCCCAGGGCGATGCCCGCGTTCAGCGCCGAGCCGCTCGCGGACAGGAGCAGGGGGCGCTGCTCCTCATCGACCTCGTGTATCAAGTAGGCCTTGTTCGCGGGCAGATAGAGGGCGGCGCCGACGGACACCAGGAAGAGGGCGAAGACGGCGGCGGCCGGGTGGCGAAGGCCGGGCAGGAAGCAGGCGAACCCCGCCGTGCGGATCACCAGGGCGAGCAGCATCGTGCGCCGAAGGCCGATGCGCTCGGCGATCGCGCCGCCCACCACCCCGCCGGAGAACTGCACCAGCGAGGCGACGGCGAGCACGACGCCGACCGTGCCGAGCCCCACGCCGAGCCGCTCGTGGAGCAGCACCGACATGAAGGGCAGGACGGCGAAGCTGCCCAGCGGGATCAGGAACGACCCGGCAAGCAGAAAGCGTTGCGGCCCGGTGAGCCGCGCGAGCCCCGATCGCAGGCGCCCTCGCGGCTTCCCCGGCGGCGTCACTCCGTGGCGTCGGCGGCGACGAGCGGCCGTATGCTCCCGGCCGCGCTGAGCGCACGGTGCAGGGCGAGTTCCGCGGTCGCGCCCTCGGCCAGGACGATGCCGGTGCAGCCGCGCTGATCACTCACGTGCTCCAGGCGGTCGCCGGGGGCCGCGGTGGGATACCACTCGGGCGAGCCGGGGAAGGCGGCGAGGCCGTCCACTCCTGTCCATCCGGTGAGGGTGCCGGGCCGGTGGGGGTAGACGAGGACGAATCCCGTGGCGGGGCCCGTGGCCGCCGGTGCGTCGAGCAGGGCGGGGCGCAGGCCGAGCGCCACGGCGACCATCGCGTCGTACACATTGGTGCGCAGGGCGCGGCACAGTGCTTCGCCGACGAGCGCGCCGCCGATGCGCCGGTTGATCTCGACCAGCTCCGGCCCTTCGGTGGTGAGGACGAACTCGACGTGCGCGAAGCCCGCGTCGTGGCCCGCCGTCTCCAGGACGCGCCCCACCCAGTCCTGGATCAGGGCGAGTTGCGGTTCCAGCAGGGCGACGGGGAAGGCGGCGGCCTCCTCGCGGACGGACGGCTCGGGGGACATCTGGCGGCTGAGCACGCCCAGAAGCTTCGTCTCACCCGCCCAGCTGAGCGTCTCCGCGCTGTAGACGGGACCGGCGAAGAAGGGCTCCGCGAACAGCCGCCCCGAGAACGGGAGTCGGGAGGCTTCACGGAGAGCGGCGTGCAGCTGCCGCTCGTCGCGGACCAGCCAGACGTTGCGCGACGAGGTGCCCGCCGAGTCCTTGAGGACCGCCGGCAGGCCGACCTCCCGGAGTACCTCGTCGGCCGCCGCGGGCTCGGCCGGGATCGTGAGCGCGGGGCCGCGGCTCAGGTTCTGTTCGTGGAGGAGGTTGCGTACCCGCGACTTGTCCCGCAGCAGTCGGACCGCGGCCGGGCCGGGCCCGTGCAGGCCGAGTTCGGCGGCCAGGTCCGCGCCCGGCACGCTCCAGGTGTCGGTCGAGTTGATGAGCCCCTTCAGGCCGGGAACCGCGGCCAGGGCCATGGCGGAGGCTGCCACGTCGCGGGTGTCCACGTCGACGATGTCGAGCGCTCCCGGTTCGATGCGGTCAAGTTCGTGCCGGTACACGGCTCGGTCGCCCGTGAGCAGGCAGAGACGGTGCCCGGCGTCACCGGCCGCCTCCACCAGGCGTCCGAGGCCGAAGGTGAGTGCTTCCAGGGCGGCGATCGTCACGATGCCTTCCCCTCCTTCTCGTGTTGCTTCGTGCGTACGTCGTAGCTGCGCCGGTTCCACTCCATCGCCGACCACGGCAGCGCGAGGTCGGCCAGGTCCGTGATCTGGTGCGGCTTGAGGGTGCGCGGGTCGAGCGCTTCCTGGTGACGGGAGAAGACCCTTTCCGTGTAGCGGTGACCCGTGTCCGCACCGATCACCAGGTGCGTCCGGTCCGGGTTGCGGGCCGCTTCCCAGGCCGCGACGAGATGGGCCGCTCCGGTGGAGAGGCCCGCAAACACCGCGTGGGCGCGCAGCAGGTCGACGGCCCCCGCCATGGCGTGCCGGAAGTCGACCCAGTGGAGGGTGTCGTACAGGTCGTGGCGGACGTTGTCGAAAGGGATCGAGCTGCCGATCCCGGCGATGATCGCCTCGGGATCGCTGAAGTCCTCGCTGCCGAAGGTGACGCTGCCGAAAGGCTGTAGCCCCAACAGCCGTACCTCACGGCCGCGTTGGCGCAGGGGCTTGACGAGTCCGCCGGTGGAGGCGCCGGTGCCGACGGCGCCGACCACGGTCAGCGGGGTGTCGGGCAGCGCGGCGTCGACCAGGTCCGCGAACTCCTCGTAACCGGCGTAGTGGACGCCGTCGTGGTACTGGCGCATCCAGTGCACGTCGGTGCGTTCCACGAGAAGTTGGCGTACGCGACGCACCCGCCGCTCCTGGTCGAGTCGCAGGCTGTCCGATGGCGGCATCTGGTCCACCGTGGCGCCGAGGATCTCCAACTGGGCCCGCATCGCGGCGTCGACGGTGGTGGAGGCGACGATGTGGCAGCCGAGTCCGTAGCGGTGACAGGCCATGGCGAGGGCGAGCGCGTAGATGCCGCTGGAGCTGTCGACGAGGGTCTGGCCGGGGCGCACGGTGCCGCGCTCCATGAGGGTGCGGACCGCGCCGAGGGCCGCGTACACCTTCATCGTCTCGAAGCGCGCGAGGACGACGTTGTGGGAGAGCCGCAGCAGGTCGGGGGCCTTCATCGCGTCGGTGATGTGACCGTGGACGGTGGCCGCGGGGGCCGCTGCCGTACGCATGGAGGTCAAGGGGGTCAAGGAGGTCACCGCCCCACCGACCGGAGGTAGCCGCCCAGGTCCTCGGCGCCCTTGACGTTGCGCGGGCCGCTCACGGCGTCGCCGTAGGACATGACGAAGAAGCGGCTCTCCTTCACTGCCGGGACCGACTGCAGGCTGGGGAGCGACTTCAGGTAGGCGATCTTCTCCTTGGCGGGCTGATCGGCGTAGTCGATGATGACGATGACCTCTGGCTTCGCCTTGATCACGGGCTCCCAACCCACCGTCGTCCAGCCCTTGTTGAGGCCGTCGAAGACGTTGGTGCCACCGGCGGCCTTGATGATGTCGTTCGGTGCGGCATGGCGTCCGGCGGTGAAGGGCTGGTCGGTGCCCGAGTCGTAGACGAAGACCTTGGCCGGGTCGCCCTTCTCGGGCCAGGTCTTCTTCAGGGCGGTGACGCGCCCCTTGAGGTCGGTGACGACCTTCTCGGCCCGCTTCTCCACGCCGAAGATCCGGCCCAGGTTGTCCAGGTCCGTGTAGAGCGCCTCGAGCGGAGTGACGTCGACGCTCTTGTCGCCGTAGTCCCAGCACGTCTCGGTGTGCAGATAGCTGGCGGACCCGACTTTCTCCAGGAGGGCGGGCGTGATGCCACGCTCCTCGCTGAAGCCCGAGTTCCACCCGGCGAAGACGAAGTCGGCCTTGGCGTCGACCACGATCTCCCGGGTGATGCGCTCGGTGCCGAGGCGTTCCACGTCGGCGTAGTCCTCGCGCCAGGGCGAGCCCTTGATGGAGGGGTCGCCGAGCTTGTTCATGACGTAGCCGCGCATCCGGTCGGCGAGGCCGAGGGAGAACATCTTCTCGGCGCCGCTGACGTCGTAGGCCACCGGACGCTTCGGAGCGGTGTACGTGACGTCCTCGCCGCAGTTGGAGACGGTGACCGTCTCCGCCTTGCTCTTCGCCGTCGGCTCGACATCGGCGCCGCAGCCGGTGGTCAGGAGCCCGGTCGTCAGGAGTGCGGCGGCCGCCAGGGCGCGGGGCAGCGGTGGTCGGATCATGAGCGCGGTCCTTCTGATAGGGCGTCCAGGGCTTCGGCGGGTGCCGGTGTGCCGGCGGGGGCGAGGTCGTAGACGAGTTGGGGCGTCCCGGTGCGCGGGTGGTGCACGACGGTGGCGTCGACGCCGAACACCTTGCGGATCAGCTCGGGGTTCAGGACCTCGGCCGGGCTGCCCGTGGCGACCAGGGAGCCGGAGCTCAGGACGGCGATGCTGTCGCAGGCGGCAGCGGCCAGATTGAGGTCGTGGAGGGCCGTGAGCACGGTGAGTCCCGATCCCCGCAGGAAGGAGAGGAGCTCCACCTGGTGCCGGATGTCCAGATGGTTGGTGGGCTCGTCGAGGACCAGGATGCGGGGTTCCTGGACGAGGGCGCGCGCCACGAGCACGCGCTGCCGCTCGCCGCCGGAGAGGGTGAGCACGCTGCGGTCCGCGAGATGGGTGACGTCGAGGCGGTCCATCGCCTGGCGGCACAGGGACCGTTCGCGTGCGGTGAGGGGCTGGTTGCCGCGTGCGTGCGGGGCGCGGCCGAGTGCCACGACCTCCTCGACGGTGAAGTCGAGTTCGGTGTGGCTCTCCTGGGTGAGCGCGGCGATCGACCGGGCACTGTCGCGCAGCTTGAGGGAGGCGAGGTCCGCGCCGTCCAGGAGCACGGCTCCCGACGTCGGCTTCAGCGCGCGGTAGACGCAGCGCAGGGCGGTGGACTTGCCGCTGCCGTTCGGGCCGACGATCCCGACGATCCGCCCGGCAGCCACCTCGATGTTCAACCGGTCGACCAGGGCACGCCCCGCGGCCTCGACCGAGAGTTCCCGCAGTACGAGGGTCATCTACCGCCCTCCGAACAGATAGCCGCGGCGGCGCATCAGCACGATGAACACCGGTACGCCGATGAGCGCGGTGATGACCCCGAGCGGCAGTTCCTCGGGGGCGAACGCGGTACGGGCGACGAGGTCGACCCAGACCAGGAAGCAGGCCCCGGCGAGCGGTGCGACGGCGAGGACCCGGCGGTGCGTGGAGCCGACGAGGATGCGCACGACATGCGGCAGGACAAGGCCGACGAAACCGATCGCGCCGCTCACCGCGACGATGAGGCCGGTGACGGCCGCGGTGAGCAGGAACAGCCTGCGCCGCAGTGCCTCCGCGTCCACGCCCAGGCTCGCCGCGGTCTCGTCCCCCAGCGAAAGCACGTCGAGCGACCGGCTCTGGCGCAGCAGCACCACGACCGTCACCAGGACGGCTCCGGCCGCCAGGGGCAGCGACTCCCAGGACGCCGAGCCGAGACTGCCGAGCAGCCAGAACAGCACGGTGCGCGCGGCCTGGCCGTTCGGCGAGAGGAAGACGAGCACGCTCATCAGCGCCTGGAACCCGTACGCCAGCGCGACGCCGGTGAGGACGAGGCGCAACGGCGTCAGGCCGAGCGGACCGCGCGCGGCCAGATACACGAGGACGGTGGCCCCGAGCGCTCCGAGGAACGCGGCGGCGGACAGGGCGTAGACGCCCAGGCCCGCGAAGACCCCGAACACCACGACCGCGGTGGCTCCGACCGACGCGCCGGAGGAGATGCCGAGGACGAACGGGTCGGCGAGGGCGTTGCGCACCAGCGCCTGGATGGCGACGCCGACGACAGCGAGCCCGGCACCGACCACGGCGGCGAGCAGCACCCGTGGGGTGCGCACGTGCCAGACGATGGAGTAGCCGCTCACCTCGTCCGCCCCGATGCTGCCACCGGTGAGGGCGGCGGTGAGGAAACGCACGACGTCCCCGAGCGGCACGACGGTCGGCCCGAGCGCGATCCCGGCAAGCACGGAGATGACCAGCGTCACGGAGAGCACGGTCAGCGTGGTCAGGAGCCTGCCGCGGCCTGCCTTGCCCGCCGACGGGTCATCAGGGACTGCCTGCGGGGAGGCGGTCCCGGTTGTGGCCTCGGTCATGAAGTCCCTTCGCCCATCGGACAGTTCGCAGCGGTGCGGCCGCTCCTGCGCGGTGCGGCACGTTCCAGTAGTCGGCGGTCGGTGCCGCCGAGTTCCCGGAGATTCACGAACTGCCCAGGTCACTGCCCGGGCTTGGTTCCTCGCACGATCAGGCGCCGCGCGTGCTGGTCGTAGGGTTCGCCGTCGAAGCCTCCGTAGCACTCCACGTCAGTGAACCCGGCGTCCTCGAAGAGGGCGCGCAGCTCGGCCGCGCTGTAGAGGAAGGAGGTGATCGAGGCCTCGCGCGCGATCCCGCCGCGCACGAGCGTCCAGTCGGTCCGCAGCCGCGTCCAGCTGTCAAGGACGGTGTCGCGCTGCACCACGTAGGCGCCGTCGAGTTCGACGATCTGAGGGCGGCCGATCCAGCCCGCGAGCACCTCTTTGCCCATCACGTCGATGAGCAGCTGCCCGCCCGGCACCAGCGAGTCACGGGCGTTGCGCAGAACCTGGAAGTTGTCCCGCGGGTCGTCGAAGTAGCCGAAGGAGGTGAAGACGTTGAGCACCACGTCGTACGAGTCCGGCTCGACGTGGGTCAGCATGTCGGCCCGGACCAGGCGGACATCGGCCGCGGCGTCCTCGCACACGACGCGGGCCCGCTTCAGCAGCTCCGCGCTGAGGTCCACGCCCGTGACCGTGTAGCCGCGGCGCACCAGCGGCACCAGGTACAGGCCGGGCCCGCAGCACAGGTCCAGTACGCGGCTGCCCGCCGGGAACGCGAGCAGCGGCGAGCGCGCGACGACCTCCGCCGTCTGAGCCCGCCGCCGCTCGGAGAACATCGTCTCGGAGAAGTCGGACCAGAATCCGTCGTCCTCGTACCAGTGCATGCTGCCGCAACCTCGATCCAGTGGGCCGTACGTGACGTGCTCACCAGTGGTCGGTTGCGGAACGCTGCTGGTTCCCGGTCAGCCCCGGGCATTGAGGTGGGCCGAAGTGGGCTATGACGGGGTATGCCCACCGCGAGGACGCACTCGCCGCGATCGCCGAGGCCGGTACCGGCTGCCTGCCGGTACCGCTCGACGGGACCAGTCGCCGTCGCGAACATGCGCAAGCTGCTGATGAGCGACGAGCCCCGGGGAACTTCGGCCGGACTAGGCGCCGCTCGCCTTGAGCATGTCCTCACGCTCGACGATCTTCACGCGCTCCCGCTCCTCCGCCTCGCCAAGGGCCTTCTCCGCGGCGTCGAGGCGGTACCAGCCGTCCCACGTGGTGAAGCGGACGTTCCGCTCGCCCAGGAAAGCTTCCACGGCCGCGGGATCGGGGGCCGTGGGCGTGTGCAGACGGGCGTTCGCGTGGTCGTCAAGGAGGCTGGCGACCGTCTCGTTGGCGTCGCCCTTGGTGTGGCCGATCAGGCCCACAGGACCGCGGCGGATCCAGCCGGTGACGTACGTCGACTGCAGGTGCTCGCCGGTCTCCTCGATGACCCGGCCTCCCTTGTCCGGCACCGTGCCCGACGCGAGGTCCCAGGGCAGCTTGGGCAGTTCGTCGGAGAGGTAGCCCACCGCGCGGTAGACGGCGCCGAGGTCCCAGTCCTTGAACTCGCCGGTTCCCTTGACGTTGCCGGTGCCGTCGAGGGCGGTGCGCTCGGTGCGCAGGCCGACGACCTGGCCGTCCTCGCCGAGGATCTCGGTCGGCGACTCGAAGAAGTGCAGGAACAGCTTGTGCGGCCGGTCCCCGGCATCGCGGATGGCCCAGTTCTCCAGCGTCTTGGCCACCATGTCGGCCTGCTTGTTGCCGCGCCGGGTCGCGATCGAGCCGTCGTCGTAGTCGATGTCCTCGGGGTCGACGATGACCTCGATGTTCGGGGAGTGATCGAGCTCCCGCAGCTCCATCGGGCTGAACTTGGCCTGCGCGGGGCCGCGGCGGCCGAAGACGTGGACCTCCCGCGCCTTGTTGGCCTTGAGTCCCTCGTGGACGTTCGGCGGGATCTCGGTCGACAGGAGCTCTTCCGCGGTCTTGGCCAGGATGCGCGCCACGTCGAGCGCCACATTGCCGACGCCGAGGACGGCGACCTTCTCCGCGTCGAGCGGCCAGGTGCGCGGCACGTCCGGGTGGCCGTCGTACCAGGAGACGAAGTCCGCGGCGCCGTACGAGCCGTCGAGGTCGATGCCGGGGATGTCGAGTGCCCGGTCGGCCGTCGCGCCGGTGGAGAAGATCACCGCGTCGTAGAAGCTGCGCAGGTCGTCCAGGTCGATGTCCTGCGGGTAGTCGACGTTGCCGAAGAAACGGATCTGGGGCTTGTCGAGAACCTGGTGCAGGGCCGTGACGATGCCCTTGATCCGGGGGTGGTCGGGGGCGACGCCGTAGCGGATGAGGCCGAAGGGTGCGGGCATCCGCTCGAAGAGGTCGATCGACACACCGGGCTCGACCGCCACTGCGGATTTCAGCAGCGCGTCGGCGGCGTAGATGCCGGCCGGACCGGCTCCGACAACGGCTACCCGCAGAGGGCGAGACATGATCAGGTTTCCCTTCGAGCGAAGACATGGGGCTCGTCGGGAAGCCTAAACTAAGGCAATCCTAAGTTAGTACTCGGGCTGGACCTATGACCTCATAAGGCCAGCTTATGGGGTCGCGTAGGAAAGGTTTGATCCCTGCCGGGCGAGCGGGCAGGTCAGCGGCGCATTCGCCGTGCCGTCCGGCGCTCGGAGATACGAGCGGGGCGCGAGGGAACTCCAGCAGACGACGCGTCGTTGTCAACTCACCGAGCTCACCCATGAGTTGGAGCCGAGCTCGACCACGCGTCGGAGCCGAGCTCGACCGGCGCGCCGAGTCCGTCGCGCTGTCGAGTTGTGTCGAGTTGTCGCGTCGCCCAGTCCGCAGACTCCCATCCCCGCTCTTCGCAGACTCCCATCCCCGCTCTTCACGGAGGCCCGGAACCATGACCCGGAATCACCGGAACCACCCCCAGCCGTCCAGACGCACCGTCCTCGGCGGCGCCACCCTCGCGGCCCTCGCGGTGGCGACCGGCGCCGGACCGGCCGGCGCCGCCACTGCCACGCGGGGCGCCACGTGGCCGACCGAGTTCCCGCTCCCCGACGGCTTCCTCCCCGAGGGAATCGCCATCGGCAGCAAGCCGTACGCGTACATGGGGTCGCGCGCCAACGGCGCCATCTACCGCACCGACCTGCGCACCGGCCGGGGCGAGGTCTTCTTCGAGGGTGCCACCGGCATGGTGGCGGTCGGCCTGAAGCTGGACGACGACGGCCTGCTCTACATCGCCGGGAACACCGGAGTCGCACGGGTCCTGGACACCCGCAGCGGCAAGCTGGTGTCCACGTACCGGCTGACGGAGGCGGCCGGACACTTCATCAATGACGTCACCCTGCTCGGCGACCGCGCCTGGTTCACCGACTCGCGCGACGGCGTGCTCTACGGAGTGCCGCGCGGCCGCGAGGGCAAGGTGCGCGCGCTGCCGCTCGGTGGCGACTGGGTGCAGACACCGGACGTGATCAACGCCAACGGCATCGTCGGCACCCCCGACGGCCGGGGGCTGATCGTCGTGAGCAGCTCGCCGGGCAAGCTCTACCGCGTACACCTCAAGACCGGGCACGCCACCGAGATCAGGCTGGCCGGAGCGGACAACGTGGTCAACGGCGACGGCCTCCTGCGCATCGGCCGCACTCTGTACGTCGTGCAGAACCGGCTGAACCTCATCAGCGTGTTCGACCTCGACGCCAAGGGCGGCACCGCCACGCTGCGCCGCACGATCACCGACCCCCGCTTCGACGTCCCCACCACCGCGGCCCGCTGGGGCGATCGCCTCTATCTCGTCAACGCCCGCTTCACCAGCCCACAGGAGCCCGGGACGACGTTCAACGCCGTCGCCGTCTCCCTCTGACTCCCCTCCGAACCCCCGCTGAATCCCCTCTGGAGCGAGGGCAGGCGGCACCCATTGCAAGATCAAAGGTGGCATCGGGTTAGCATATGAGCGCCGCCTAGCTCGAAAGATAAACCTGTGACTGTCAATGACGACTCGTTCACCAATTGGAAGCACCGCGAGGAGATCGCGGAGTCGATGATCCCGATCATCGGGAAGCTGCACCGGGAGCGGGACGTCACCGTCCTGCTCCACAGCCGCTCCTTGGTGAACAAGTCGGTGGTCAGCCTCCTGAAGACCCACCGATTCGCCCGGCAGATAGCCGGTGAGGAACTCTCCGTCACCGAGACGCTGCCGTTCCTGCAGGCCCTCACCACGCTCGATCTCGGCCCTTCGCAGATCGACCTCGGCCTGCTCGCGGAGGCGTACAGGACCGACGACCGCGGTCTGTCGGTCGCGGAGTTCACCGCCGAGGCCGTCGCCGGTGCCACGGGCGAGAACAAGATCGAGAGCCGCGAGGGACGCGACGTCGTCCTCTACGGCTTCGGCCGCATCGGCCGCCTCGTCGCCCGCCTGCTCATCGAGAAGGCCGGCTCCGGCAACGGTCTGCGCCTGCGGGCCGTCGTCGTCCGCCAGGGCGGCGAGCAGGACATCGTGAAGCGCGCCTCACTGCTGCGCCGTGACTCCATCCACGGCCAGTTCCAGGGCACGATCACCGTCGACGAGGCGAACAGCACGATCATCGCCAACGGCAACGAGATCAAGGTGATCTACGCCAACGACCCCTCCGAGGTCGACTACACGGCGTACGGCATCAAGGACGCCATCCTCATCGACAACACCGGCAAGTGGCGCGACCGCGAGGGGCTCTCCAAGCACCTGCGCCCCGGTATCGACAAGGTCGTCCTGACGGCGCCGGGCAAGGGCGACGTCCCGAACATCGTGCACGGCGTCAACCACGACATGATCAAGCCGGACGAGCAGATCCTGTCCTGCGCCTCCTGCACCACGAACGCGATCGTCCCGCCCCTGAAGGCCATGGACGACGAGTACGGGGTGCTGCGCGGCCACGTGGAGACCGTCCACTCGTTCACCAACGACCAGAACCTCCTGGACAACTACCACAAGGCCGACCGCCGCGGCCGCTCAGCGCCGCTGAACATGGTGATCACCGAGACCGGCGCCGCCTCCGCCGTCGCCAAGGCGCTGCCCGACCTGAAGGCGCCGATCACCGGCAGCTCGATCCGCGTCCCCGTCCCGGACGTCTCGATCGCCATCCTGAGCCTGCGTCTGGGCCGCGAGACCACCCGCGAGGAGGTCCTGGACCACCTCCGCGACGTCTCGCTGCACTCGCCGCTGAAGCGCCAGATCGACTTCACGACCGCCCCCGACGCCGTCTCCATGGACTTCGTCGGCTCGCGCCACGCCTCGATCGTCGACGCCGGCGCCACCAAGGTCGACGGCGACAACGCGATCCTCTACCTCTGGTACGACAACGAGTTCGGCTACTCGTGCCAGGTGATCCGCGTCGTCCAGCACGTCTCCGGGGTGGAGTACCCGACGTACCCGGTGCCGGTGGTCTGATCCCGGCAAGGAGGCGGGGGCTGTCGGGTGCCGGTCGGCATCCGACGGCCCCCGCCTCCGTCGTTCCTCACCGCTCACCCTCCGAGCAGCCTGCGGGCGCCGAGGGCGAGCGAGATCTCCACCAGATCGCCGACCCGGGTGAGGCTGCGGCCGGTCAACTGCTCCACACGCCGCAGCCGGTTGAGGACGGTGTTGCGGTGGCAGTAGAGGCGGGTGCCCGCACGCTGCGCGGAGCCGTCGGTCTCCATCCAGACGACGAGCGTGTCGAGGAGAAGGTCCCGGTCGGCGGGGTCGAGGGAGCACAGCGGACCGAGGACACGCTCGGCGAGCGCCTCCGCGAGCTCGGGCGACGAGACGACGAGAGCGTCGGGCAGACGTTCGTCCAGGAGCACGGTGCCGCCGCTGCGGGGGCAGGCGCGCAGCGCCGTGTCGGCGAGGCGGCGGGCGTGCGGGACGGCGGCGAGACCCTCCACGGGTGAGCCGATGCCGGCGCGGGCCCCGGCCGGCAGGGCGAGACCGGCGCCGAGCGCGGACAGTTCGGCCGCCGGGCCGCCGTCGTCGCCGCCGACCTGCACCAGGGCGTACTGGACCCCGGGAGCGCAGTGGCGCAGCGTCCGCGTCCCCGCCGGCAGGGTGAGGCGGCTGTCCTCCCCGGCCAGGGCGATCACCGCGTACCACCCGTCCTCGGGCAGCCCCAGGACGTCGGCCGCGGTGGGCAGGTCGGTGAGGCGGGCGCTTCCGTCCAGGAGACTCGCGGTCAGCAGCCGCAGCCGGTTCTCGTGCTGCCAGGCCATGCGGCGCTCGGTGCGGCGGTAGGCGTCGGCGACCACGCCGCAGTGCTCGTCGACGAAGTTCCATACATCCGTGGCGACATGGATGAGCAGCCCCATGTCGTCGGGGTTGCCGCGCGAGACCTCCTCGACCAGGCCCTGCCACACCATCGCCCCGCCGAGCCGGAAGGCGTGCAGCAACGCGTCGAGCGGCAGACCCCGTTCGGCGCGCACCCCGGCGATCTGCATGGACGTACGGTGTGCGGCCTCCCTGGTCTGGGCGGGCTGGAGGAGCGAGGTGACGCTGTACCGCAGTGAGCGGTGCACCTCCTGCCACACCTCGGTGGGGCGGGCCTCGATGTCCGCCCGGTAGGCGGGCTCCTGCTCGCGCAATTCCGCGACGAGCCGGTCGGTCATCCCGGCCAGGTCTCTCAGCAGGGCGCGGGCGGCACGGTGCAGCACGGCGACGGCCTCGGCGTCGAGGAGGGAGCGCGAGCCCGGTGCGAGCGGGGTGATGGCGGGCACTTCGTGCAGGGGCCCGACCCGTGACCGCAGGACGTGTGGCATGGGGCCTCCACGGGAGTGTGCTCACTGCCGGATCTTCCTGACGCCCGAAGAATGGCATACCGCCCAGTCGGTACCTAGAGGCGTGCGGCATTCTCCTCATCACGGTCCGGCAACCCTCCGTCGCCGGCGAGCAGCCGCGACAGCTCGACGCGGGAGCGTACGCCCAGCGCGGCGAAGACATTGCGCAGGTGGTGGTCGACGGTGCGGTGGCTCACCGACAGGCGCACTGCCACCTCGCGGTTGGTGGCGCCCTCCGCCACATGCCGGGCGATGCGCTGCTG
>NZ_BAAAUG010000125.1:26831-33660 GCF_039533825.1 Streptomyces rectiviolaceus | reverse complement strand
TGGGAGCGGGTGCTGGTTCGCGTGCCGCCGGGGAGCGGGGCCGCGCTTGCCGCTTCGCTGAAGGTGGCGCAGGCGGCGCGGATGGCCCGGGGGGCCGGGGGGGCCGCGGGGGTTGAGCCTGTGCGGATTCGGGTGGACCCGCTGGATATTGGCTAGGCCCCTGCTTTGGCGTCCCGCCGAGGGCCTTCCGCTGCGCGGTGCTTGCCGCACTGTCCAACGGTGCCCGGTAGCTTCGGCGTTGTGCCCACCCTTCCCCAAGCTCTCGGCTTCGCTCGAACAGGGGAGACTCCAATCGCCTTGCGCAACGCCTGCCCGCAACAAGGGCGGCGCGCAACGGCGGCGGCCTCCCACCGGGGAAACCGGTAGGAGGCCGCCGCGTTGTTGTCGTACTCAGCCGTTGCGTGGGCCCGGGAAGGCGCTGGGGCGGGGGTCCTCGCGGAGGGCGGGGCTGCCTGCCGTGGGCTGGGTCGGCATCGTGCGGGCCGCGGGGACCGAGGGGAGGGGCGCACCGACCGGGACCGGGGGCCGGGCGGCCGTGGAGGAGGGAATCGTCTCCGTGGCGCGCTCCGCTTCCGCCGCCGCCTGCGTGGTGGCCCGGCGGGCGCCGTAACGGCGGTGCACCGCCTGCTTGGTGACCCCGAGGGCCGAGCCCACCGCGTCCCACGAGAAGCCCAGCGAGCGGTCGAAGTCCACCGCGGCGGTCACCAGCGTCTCGACGCTGTCCCGCAGTTCCTGGGCGAGGCGGACGGTCGGGGCGGGGGCACGCCCATACACGACGAAGCCCGCGGAGGGGCTGGAGCGGCGCGGGCGGTATACGTTGCCGAGCTGGGCGGTGAGCGTACGCAGTGCGTCCACCTGCCGGCGGACCCGCTCGATGTCCCGAACCAGGAGGTGCAGGCTGGCCCGTGCCTGGGCGTCGTGGGTTGCGTGGTCGGCCATGAACAAGCCTCTCGAACCGGCGTTGAAAAGGATCGGGCCGCGTCGGCGGCCCGTTGTGGTCAACTCTTTCTTGACCAACGCGCTAGTTCGTGTGGGGTCACGGTGCAGGGGCGTATGCGCATATGCACAGGGCGCGCGTCCGCGCGTACGCCCCCAGGTGAGAGGCCACTCGGGGCGTGCGGCTCGGGAGGGGGGGGCGACCCGCGGAGAGCGGCCCGGCGGAGCGGCTCATAGACTGGTGCGCTCCCCGCACGTTCCCGTCCCGAGAGGCCGAAAGGCAACGATGAAGCTCGTCTTCGCAGGCACCCCCGAGGTCGCCGTCCCCGCCCTGGACGCCCTGATCGCCTCCGACCGGCACGAGGTGGCGGCCGTGGTCACCCGGCCCGACGCCCCCGCGGGCCGTGGCCGCAGGCTCGTCGCGAGCCCCGTCGCCCAGCGCGCGGAGGAGGTCGGCATCGAGGTGCTCAAGCCCGCGAAGCCGCGCGACGAGGAGTTCCTGGCGCGGCTGCGCGAGATCGCGCCCGACTGCTGCCCGGTCGTCGCCTACGGCGCGCTGCTGCCCAAGGTCGCCCTGGACGTCCCGGCCCGCGGCTGGGTCAACCTGCACTTCTCGCTGCTGCCCGCCTGGCGCGGTGCCGCGCCCGTCCAGCACGCGGTGATGGCGGGGGACGAGATCACGGGTGCTTCCACCTTCCTGATCGAGCAAGGGCTTGATTCCGGTCCTGTGTACGGCACCGTCACCGAGGTCGTCCGGCCCACCGACACCAGCGGTGACCTGCTGACCCGCCTCGCCTTCGCGGGCTCCGGGCTGCTCGCCGCCACCATGGACGGCATCGAGGACGGCTCCCTGAAGGCCGTACCGCAGCCCGCCGACGGCATCACCCTCGCCCCGAAGATCACTGTCGAGGACGCCCAGGTGGACTGGGCCGCCCCGGCTCTCCGTGTCGACCGCGTCGTGCGTGGCTGCACCCCGGCGCCCGGTGCCTGGTCGGTGTTCCGCGGGGAGCGGCTGAAGATCATCCATGCCGCGCTCGTCGCGGACCGCACCGACCTCGCGCCCGGCGAGCTCGCCGCCGCCAAGAACAATGTGTACGTCGGCACCGGATCGCATGCCGTGGAGCTGCTCTGGGTCCAGCCGCAGGGCAAGAAGCCGATGCGCGGCGCCGACTGGGCGCGCGGGGTGCGGATCGCCCCGGGTGAGCGGGTCGGGGCAACCGACGTAGGCTGAACAGGTTCGGCCCCCACCCAATAGCGGAGCACCTTTGAACGACCAGCCCAGCCGGCGACCCCAGAAGCAGGGCAAGCCCGGCAAGCCCCACCGCCGCCCGAAGAAGGACCCCGTCCGCTTCCTCGCCTTCGAGGCGCTGCGGGCCGTGGACGAGCGCGACGCGTACGCGAACCTCGTCCTGCCCCCGCTCCTGCGCAAGGCCCGTGAGAAGGAGGGGCCCGACAAGTTCGACGCGCGTGACGCCGCGCTCGCCACCGAGCTGGTCTACGGGACGCTGCGCAGGCAGGGAACGTACGACGCGATCGTGGCGGCCTGCATCGACCGGCCGCTGCGCGAGGTCGACCCGCCGGTCCTCGACGTCCTGAACATGGGCGTCCACCAGTTGCTCGGGACGCGCATCCCGACGCACGCCGCCGTCTCCGCCTCCGTGGAGCTGGCGCGTGTCGTCCTCGGTGACGGGCGGGCCAAGTTCGTGAACGCGGTGCTCCGCAAGGTCGCCGCCGATGATCTGGACGGCTGGGTGGAGAAGGTCGCGCCGCCCTACGCCGAGGACGCCGAGGACCATCTCGCCGTCGTCCACTCGCATCCCCGCTGGGTCGTCTCCGCGCTCTGGGACGCGCTCGGCGGCGGCCGCGCGGGCATCGAGGACCTCCTGGATGCCGACAACGAGCGGCCCGAGGTGACGCTCGTCGCCCGGCCCGGACGCACCACCGCCGATGAAATCCTCGACGCGGTCGGCGAGGAGTCCGCGCTGCCGGGACGCTGGTCGCCGTATGCCGTGCGGCTCAGCGAAGGCGGCGAACCCGGATCGATCGACGCCGTGCGCGAGGGCCGTGCCGGAGTCCAGGACGAGGGCAGCCAGCTCGTCGCGATCGCACTCGCGAACGCCCCGATCGAGGGACGCGACGAGAAGTGGCTCGACGGGTGCGCGGGACCCGGCGGCAAGGCCGCCATGCTCGCCGGACTCGCCGCCCAGCGCGGCGCCGCCCTGCTCGCCGCCGAGAAGCAGCCGCACCGCGCCCGCCTCGTCGCGCAGGCCCTCCGGGGCAACCCGGGCCCCTACCAGGTCATCGCCGCCGACGGCACCCGGCCGCCGTGGCAGCCCGGCACCTTCGACCGGGTCCTGATGGACGTGCCCTGCACGGGGCTCGGCGCTCTGCGTCGCCGCCCGGAGGCCCGCTGGCGCCGCCGCCCGGAGGACCTGGACGGTTTCGCGCCGCTCCAACGGGGGCTGCTGCGCACCGCGTTGGAGTCCGTGCGCGTCGGGGGCGTCGTCGGTTACGCCACCTGTTCACCGCACCTCGCTGAGACGCGTGCCGTCGTCGACGACGTGCTCAAGCACCACGAGGGCGCCGAACTGATCGACGCGCGCCCGCTGATCCCGGGCGTACCGGCGCTCGGTGACGGACCCGACGTCCAGCTGTGGCCGCATCTGCACGGCACGGACGCGATGTATCTAGCCCTGATCCGGCGGACTGCCTGAGGTCGCTTGTAGCGTCTCAGAATGAATGACCCTTTCTCATTTTCTGTGGTCCTTATCCGGCTCATGGGCCACAGGAATGAGACGTTCTGTTGGTTCGTTCGCGGTCATAGACTTTCCGGTGTTCTCTATACCGGCGCTGTGCTCTTGTGCGACCTTTGAGCTAAGGAGTCGACGGCTCGCTGTCATCGGCCCGTGGCCTTGGGGGCGGGGGAGCGTGCCTGGTGTCATCCGAGATTTGAAGGCATGCCCCGCCGCCCCCGCGGGCGGCGTCCCTCCACTGCATCCCAGATATCATCCTGTGATTAGCCGCACCCCTCGGGTACTAACTGTTCCAACTAAAGCTGCTGACGCTGTGCCTGTCGGCTCGTTGGTCTGGTTGTGGCGAAGCGTCAGTCGCGGCTGCGGATCGTGTCGGATGAACCGTGGTCGCTCATCGAGCGGTGCTGCCCCCGCCTTCTAGGAAGTCCGCGTTGGTCACGCCGACGAGCGGAGAAGTTCGGGGTTGCGGTGGGACACGTCAACCCATGGGTGCCGATAGTGGGTAAACCTGGGCGTTTGCCGGGTGCGGAGTAGGCCAGCGCGGCAGTGGGCGCCCCGCGCGAAGCGGGACGCCCACCTCTCAGTGGCTCACGCCCTCAGGCTCGTGCGGGCTCGCCGACGAAATACAGGTAGCCGAAGGAGGCGATCGCGAACTCGGCCGCCGCGATGAGCTTCCGCACCGTGCTGTTCTTCTCCCGCTCCGGGAGTGCGTTCAACTCCGCTACGAACCGCCTGAGTTGAATCTCGTTGAACATGGTGTCGCCGTGGCGGTTCACGGCGCGCAGGATACTGTCCTCCGGCGCCGACTCGCACAAGGCCAGGAACGTCTCCTTGCGGTCCTCGTAGGTCTTGGCCATGCGACCGTGCACTTGGTCTTCCACGTAGATGACGAGGGGCATGCGATACGTCTTCCTCCAGAGTGTCGTTCGGGGTCGGTCCGGTCAGTCCCCGGAGATGAACAAGTAGCCGCGCAAGGCTGCCGCCCGCCGCGCCATGTCGGCCACCTGTCGGGTCGTACCCGTCTTCCGCTCCTCGGGGAGCTGGTCCAACTCCCGGGCGAACTGCTCCAGTTGCTGTTCGTTGAACATGGTGTCGCCGACGGAGAAGACGCCGCTCATGACGCTCCCGTCCGGAGCCGCCTGGCACGCCGACAGGAAACTCTCGTCCAGATCGTCGCCGACGCGCGCCACGCGCTCGTGCGCCCCGTTCTCCAGGTAGATGCTGACTGCCACGGGCATTCCCCTACTCGACCGGCTTCGTGATCGGATACATGCTGCGTACGCTGCCGTACTTGTCCTGTACGACCTTGAACCACGAGGTGGGCTGGCTGCCGGTCACCTGGGAGGTGACTCCGACCAGCGCGCCCGCGTTGACGTTGCGTTCATAGAACCCGCTGCCGTTCGGACCGACAGCCTTGGACCGGTAGGACTTCTCGACCAGATCGTCTAGGTCGATGTCGGCGTCGAAGACGCCCTTCTCGGGCTCGATGTGCGCGCCTCCCTCGACATGTTTGCCCCGTACGTAGTTCTCCCCGACGTCGTCCAGCATGGGGGGTATCAGGCAGTCGTCGGCCGCGCTGCGCATCACGACCGCGCTGCGGGCGCGGCAGGCCTTCAGGGCCTCTTTCGCCCGCTTCCCGATGCCGGAGATCACGTCGGACGAGAGGCCGGACGCCTTGACGGCCTTCCAGGCGCCGGACGTCTTGCTTCCCGCCTTGAGTGCTGTATCGAGGGAGCGGATGGCCTGGACGGCGTCTTCGATCTTCTTGCCGGGGATGAAGTTGGCGGCTGCCCAACCGCATCCGCTGGCACTGCCGTGGTAGCAGTCGACGAAGTCCTGGACGAGGATGTCCCAGGCGAGCCTGGCGATCACCTTGACGATGTCCTGGGCGATCTCCAGCTTGGTGAAGTAGCGGGTGACGTCCTTTTTCAGGCCCTTGAAGGTCTGCGAGGCGAGATAGACCGTGTCGCGCTTAGGGCAGCTGGATTCGGTCGCGGCGACATCGGGGTTGGCGCACAGGTAGAAATCGACGTCGGCGTCGAAGGTGAGGGTGAAGGTCACCGTGCAGCCGGAGAGGCCGATGTCGATGACGCAGTCGTTCTTCGGCTTCGGGTCGCCGGTGAGCCTGATGCCGTCGACGACGTAGAAAGTGCCGCCGATTCCCGTGCCCGCACCGACGGATACCTGCTTGTTGGCTTCCGCCCGCTCGGCCCGGTCCGCGGCGTCCTGCGCGTCGTCGGCGTACTTCTTCGCGTCCTTGGCGTACTGCTCGGCCTCGGTCGCGGCCTCGTCGGCACGGTCGGCCGCGGCGCGTGCGTCCTTCGCGTCCTGTTCGGCCGCGTCCGCAGCGTCCCGGGCCGCTTGCGCGTCGAGGGCGGCTTCGTCGGCGGAGTCGCGGGCGTCCTTGGCATGCCCTTCGGCCCGGCCCGCCGCCTTGTCGGCCGCCTCGGCGTCCTCGGTGGCCTGCCTGCCGTACTCGATCGTGCGGGCCAGGGACTGCACGGCCTTCGTGGCGGCCTTGGCGGCGTCCGCCGAGTAGCCGAGGGCTTCCTTGGCGTAGCCGCGCGCGGTGGCCGCGTATCCGGCGGCGTTGGCGGCGTGCTGGTAGGCCGCCTTCGTGTCGTCCTGTGCCCTGTCGGCGATGGCCTTGGCGGCCTTGGCCTCCTCCTCGGCGTTCTTGGCGTGGGCGTCGGCGACGGCCTGTTGCTGTTCAGCGATCGTCTTCGAACCCTGCCCCGTCAGCACCACCAGGGAAGCGGCGCTGTCGGTGTCGATGTAGGGCGAGCCGATCTGGATCGCGTCGTTGGCCGGACGGGCCACCTGCACGGCGGCGTTTCCGGCATCGATGGCGGCCCCGGCAGTGACGTGCGCGTACCCGGCGGCCTTCACCGATGCGGCGAGGGCCTTGGCGGCCTGCTTGTTCGCCTCGTCCGCGTGGGATTTGGCGGTCCTGGCGAGCTCTTCGGCCTTGTCGGCCTCCTTCACGGCCTGGTCGGCCTCGTAGGCGGCGTCCTTGGACGCCTGGATGGCGTCGGCGGCGGAGCTGGTGGCTTTCCTGACGGCCGCGTCGGCCTTGAGCTTCGCCGCCTCCGCGTCGTCCGCGTGCGCGCGGGCCCGGTTGGCCGCGGCCTCGGAGCGCT
>NZ_BAAAUG010000125.1:0-26824 GCF_039533825.1 Streptomyces rectiviolaceus | reverse complement strand
GCCGCGGCCTCGGAGCGGGTGGCCGCGGCGTCCGCTTCGGCCGCCGCACGGGTGGCGGCATCGGCCTCGGAGCGCGCGTTCTTCGCCGCGGTCTCCGCCTCGGTGGCGTGCTTGTCCGCCTTGTCGGCCGCCGCGCGGGCGTCGTCGGCCGCGTCTCCCGCGTCCAGCGACTCGGCGTGGGCCTGTTTGGCGTCCGCCTTGGCGCGGGCGCTGTCGGCCTTCTGCTCGGCGTCCCACGCGTCATCGCGCAGGTCGCGCGCCTTGTCGCTGGACTTCTTGGCGTCGTTTCTCTTCGACTCGGCGGTGCCCTCGGCGCTTTCGGCGTCTCCCTTGGCCTTCTTCGCGGTGGCCGCGTGGCCCTGCGCCTTGGTCTTGTGCTCCTTGGCCTCGGCCTGTTTGGCGGCGGCGGTCTCCTTCTCCGCCTTGGCCGTCTTCTCCTCGGCCTCGGCGGCGAGCCGCTTGGCGTGCGCGTCCGCCGCGGCGGCCTTCGCCTCCCCTTCGGCCTTCTGGGTCTCGGCGAGCTTGGCCTCGGCGGTCTCCTTGTCCTCCTTGGCGTTGTCCCGGTGGACCTTCGCCGCGTCCCTGGCGGCCTTGGCCTGCACCTCCGCGGTATGCGCGGCTTCCTTGCGGAACTCCGCCTTGGTCTGCGCCGTCTGGGCCACCGCGCGCTGGGCGATGGTCTGGCTGTCGCCGCCCGAGGCGCGGGTGGCGGCCTCGGCGGTCTCGCCCGCCTTGACCATGGCATCGAGCGCGGCGACCGCTCCGTGGGTGACCTGGGCCTTCTGCTGCCCGACCAGCAATCCACGGCCACGCGGAGCACCACTGTCGTCCGCGACCTGGTAGGCGGCCTGTTCGGCGGTGTCGGAACTGGTGGCGGCCTTCTTCGCCTTGGCGGCCTGCGCCTTGAGGACGCCGAGTTGCTGCTTGGCCTGGGTACGCGCCTTCGCCACGCCCGCGGCGGCCTGGGTGAACTGGGCCTTCGGCGGCACGGTACCGGTGTGACCGGAGGGCTTGATGTCGAACTGCTGCGGTCCTGAGCCATTGCACGCGTACAGCTGCGAGTTGTAACCGTTGTCGTACGTGTGCAGGTCCAGGCACTTGCCCGTGCCGACGTTCTTCAGCGCCGTGGTGGCGCTCAGGTTGTACTCCCACGTCTGCGCCGGACTGCTGTTGCACGTCCAAATCTGGATGATCGTGCCGTTGGCCGGGTTGTTGTTCTCGACGTCGAGGCATTTGCTGGAGTTGGCATTCTGCAGGTGCAGCCCGGCGTCGTCGCCGTAGACCAGCCACTTCTGTGCCGCACTGCCGTTACAGGTGTAGATCTGCACCGGGGTGCCGTTGGTCGTCCCGGAACCCTGCACGTCGAGGCACTTGCCGCGCGCGGCGTGCACCTCGATGACCGCGGGCTTGTCGCCGATCGTCCCCGCACCTCCCGGCGACCAGTAGTCCTGCCAGCGGGCCAGGCGATCAGCCGTCCACGAATAGCCGAGCAGCTTGCTGAGCGTCTTGGAACCGTCGGTCAACGCGGTCGTGGCGTCCTTGTTCGCGTTCAGGATCTGGTTGCGCTGGACCGACTGGGAGACGATCTCCTGCTGCCACTCCTTCGCCGCCGTGTCCGAGACCTCGCCCAGGACCTGGTTCGGGTCGACCGCGTCGCGCCACGCGCACGCGGCGAACCGGGTCTTCATGTCCTCGACCGCGATGCGGAATTCCGCCGTGTCCGGCTGCGGTGCCAGCCGGGGAAAGCCCCCGGAGGCCAGGAAGAGGCGGGCGTTGTCCGCGCCCATCGGCTCCAGCGCCCCGTCGGTCAGGTGCTTGAGCGCCGCCTGTTCGGCGAGGGCACGCGCACGCTCGTCCGGCGGCAGACCGGGGTCGGGGTCCTGCTGGTAGAGCGGGGTGCCGAGATCCTTGACCGCCTTGACGGTCTTCTTGTCGGCCGAGGGGGTGCCGTCCTCGTAGAAGTCGGCGTCCTCCTTCCAGAACCGGTCACTGATCCATTTCGTTAGACCGGTCTGGGAGTCGAAGGACTCTCCGTCGTTCCCGGAGGTTCCCGGCGGCCAGTGGAAGCCGGTTTCGGTGAACCCCGCCGGTGTGGTGAGGCCGTCCAGGGGCGTCTTCCACGTCCCGCGGGCGGCGTCGAGGGCATCGCCCTCCTTGCCGTAGGCCTTCCGGTCCGATGTGTACGCCGTCGCGAGCGGAGTGTCCTTCCAGTGTTCCCGGTCGGCCAGGGCGTGCAGCCGGTCCGGATCCTGGTTGAGGCCGTCCTGCGCGATGCCCGTCATGGCAGGCCCGCCGAGCCGCAGCACATCGGACATCAGACACTCGTCCTGCCGCAGTTGCTCGGCGGCGGTGCTCTGGGTCCAGTCGTACGCACTGTCGTCGGCGGCGGCCGCACGCGCTCCGGCGAGCCGGTTCAGCAGATCCGGGTGGACGGCGAGCGTGAGCAGCACCGCCACCGTGGTGAGGAGCAGGAGCGTCCGGGCGAGGAGCCCGGACTTGCCCGGTCTTAAGAGCAGGAAGCCTGGTGATCTGGAACGCAAGACTGCGTCCCCCCGTCATGAGGAACGCGGCAGGGAGCCACCCGTCAGGTGGTCCCGGCATCGGTGGCCGCCGGTTTCCTCCCGCCGCAGCACTGGCCCCCGGCCGCTGAGCGAATTCGTGACGGAATGGTGAAGATCCGTCAGTACGGCGATCACCGTAGGGGTGAGCAATAAGGGGATCAAGGGACCGTTTCCCTGCGGCTCGAAAGCGCCTAAGGCGGTCGCGTGCTCAGAGGTGCGCAACTCGCTTGTGATGAACGGGAGTTACTTGTGTATTTCCTGTGAAGACACGGAGTGGCCTCTGATGCAGAATGACTGAAAGCCAGATCGCATCCGGATGGGGTGCTCCGTTGCCTTCGTCTAGATGGTTGAGCTGCTTTACGGGCTGTCCAGAAAGACAAAGAATGTCCAGAATCGATGGTGTTGAACACCGGCTCGACCCGAAGAACGCGCTCTGAACACCGATCTGGGCACTCTTCTGACTGCACTGGATGTTGAGTTGGACGACGGCATCATCCCTTCGCGCAGGCCGCGTTCCGGGCCTGGCCATCCGCTGGCTGGCGGCACGGACCCCCTCCAGCGCGGATGTCGTGCGAATCTGGGACGGCACTCCGGTGCGCTGTGGGGCCTCGCGGGAGACTGCGAAACGCTCCGACCTGGCTGGATAGGCCGGCTACGGGCACGACGCCCCACACCACTGTTTCTACTGGGTGCCGAGCTGATGCTGGTCTGCGCCCCCGACGAGCTGGTCACCGGCTTCGGGCTGGTCAATCCGAAGCTGGTCAAGGAACGCGATGCGGTCCGGATGATGTTCACCCTCGGCAAGAAGCAAGCGGCCACAACCGGGCACTACCGGGGTGTGCGACAAGGGCTTTCCTGGGGCCGATTTCGAGGCCGGCATGGCCAAGCTGGGGATCACCGTCATCCGTCCCGCCCGCAAGGACGCCCCCACCCCATTGACCAGCACGTAAAAGCAGCTCAACCATCTAGCGGCACGCATCTTGATTCATCTCGATGATCGCCTGCTGTGGTGGCATGCCCACCCAGACCGATCGCCCGATGGCTACCTGTCCGACCGCCGCATGTCGGCGGGTGTGACCGTGACCAGCAGCGGCAGGCCTTGAAGGGCCACGGCTACGTGTCTCTTGCGGCCGTTGATGCGTTGTCCGGGGTCAAATCCGCGGGAACCCGGCCCGGTTAATCTGGAGGGGCGTTATGAACAGTGCGGCATCCGGGCGTCGTTGCAGGCCTGCTTGAAAGGACCTTCGAGGCTCGCGACCCGGTGGGAGAAGGCTTCGCTCAGCGCGGTGCTTTCGCTGGAGACACAGGCTTGGGCCGCGACGAGAGGCTCCTGCACGTCGACCCGGCGGCTTCTCAGCCCTCGCTGGTACGACATCGAATCCGGTTGGGGTATTCGGTGTGCGCGACAAGACGTTTCACGGCCGCGTACCGATCGCGGTTTCCTCAGCCCCTAAATGCAGGCTGGTGAGGGCATGGTGGAGGGCTTCAGTGACGCGGCCGGACCGTCTATGCCTGCCATCGGCGTCTCCGCGTACTGATCGATGGTGCACAATCCACGAGCCCCGATGTCAGGCCCACATGGGCCAAGATCGTGAGACGGATCAGCGGGGGCCACCGCACGAGACAACCGAAGGCGTGCAGGGCAGGGCTGCGCCAGGGGTCATGGGGAATCAGAACCTACATCGCCGCAGGGGTACGGACCGCCGGGTCCTTGCTCAGGGCGTGCGGCCACCACACCTTCGGCCCCACGTCCAGGAACAACGCCGTGACCAGGACGGACCGTACGACGAAGGTGTCGAGCAGGACGCCGAGCGCGACCGCGAAGCCGATCTCGGCGAACGCCACCATCGGGAGCGTGCCGAGCGCGGCGAAGGTGCCCGCGAGGACCAGGCCCGCCGACGTGATGACCGCACCGGTCGCGGCGAGGCCGGTCACCACGCCCGCACGGGTGCCCTGTCGGCCCGCTTCCTCACGGATGCGGGTCGACAGGAAGATGTTGTAGTCGATGCCGAGCGCCACCAGGAACACGAAGACGAAGAGCGGGAAGTCCGTGGACTCGCCCGCGTAGTCGAAGAGGTGGCGGAAGGCGAGCGCACTGATGCCGAGCGCGGCGGAGAAGGAGAGGACCACCGTCGCGATCAGGATGAGCGGCGCGATCAGGGCGCGCAGCAGCAGGATGAGGATCAGCAGGACGACCAGCAGGACGAGCGGGATCACCAGCTTGTTGTCGTGGGCCGTCGCGCGGTCCATGTCCAGGAGGGACGCCGTGCCGCCGCCCACCTTCGCGTCCGCGTCGGGCACCGCGTGCACAGCGTCGCGCACCCGCTCCACGGTCTGTTTGGCCGCCTCGCTGTCGGAGGGGTCGGTCGCCGTCGCCTCGAACAGGACCCTGCCCCCGGCCTCCGGTTTCGTCCCCGGGGGTACGACGATGCTCGCCGGGTCCACGCCCCGCGTCTGAGCGACCGCGCCGCGGACCTCGTCGCCTTGGTCCGCGTTCGCCACGATCACCAGGGGGTCGCCGCTGCCCGCGGGGAAGTACTTCCCCTGCACCTCCTGGCCCACGATCGAGTCGGGCTTGTCGGTGAAGGAGTCCGCGTTGCTGAGCCCTTCGGCGCGCAGCTGCGTCAGGCCGAGCGCGAGGGCGGCAAGCGCCACCGCCGTGACGCCCCATGTCAGGCGCGGACGGTGGGCGATGCGGCGGCCCATGCGGGCCCACACGCCGCGCTCGGTGGGCTCGTCCGAGCCGTTGTGCGGGATCAGCGGCCAGAAGAGCCACCGGCCGCACACCACCAGGAGCGCGGGGAAGAGGGACAGCATCACGAGCAGGGCGACCGCGACGCCGATCGCGGAGACGGGGCCAAGGCCCCGGGTCGAGTTCATGTCGGCGGTCAGGAGCACCAGCATGCTGACGACGACCGTGGCACCCGACGCGATGACCGCGGGACCCGCCCGGTGCAGGGCCAGCTGCATCGCCTCGTGCCGGTCCTCGTGGCGGCGCAGCTCTTCGCGGTAGCGGGCGACCAGGAGCAGGGCATAGTCCGTCCCCGCTCCGAAGACGAGGACCGTGAGGATGCCCGCGCTCTGGCCGTTGACCGTCAGGCCCGCGTGTTCCGCGAGGAGATAGATCAGCGCCTGCGCGGTGAAGAGGGAGATGACCGCCGTGACCAGCGGGACGAGCAGGAGGATCGGGCTGCGGTAGGTGATCAGGAGGATCACGATGACGACGCCGGCCGCCGAGAGGAGCAGCGTCGAGTCGATGCCCTCGAACGCCTCGGAGAAGTCCGCCGACGTACCGCCGGGACCGGTGACGTGCACCGAGAGCCCGCCCGTGCTCTCACCCACACGCTCGCGCATGGAGTCGACGGCGGGCGTGATCCGCTCCCAGCCCTTCTCGTCCATGGTGATGGGCACGAAGACCTGGGCGGCCTCGGCCGCGTCGGCGCCCGAGGTGTTCTTCGTGTCGAAGACGGGGCCGCGGGTCTCCGCGCCGCGTACGCCGTGGGCGGTCAGCGCCTTGAGTTCGCCGACGTCCTCGGTGATCCGCGCCCGGTCGTCGGCGGTAAGACCGCCCTCGCGGGCGTACATGATGATCGCGGGAATCTGTTCGGGCCTGAACTCCTCGGAGATGTCCAGGACTTGGGTGGACTCCGCGGAACCGGGCAGCCAGGAAGACGCCTGGTTGTCCTGGGCGTCCGTGAGCTTCTGCGCGAGCGGTGCGGCGGCGACGATCACCACCAGCCAGAACAGCACCACAAGCCACTTGGTGCGCCGCCCGCACACCAGCCAGGCCACGCCTCGGCCCGCCTGGCGCTGTCCGTCCGACCGTTCGTCTGGCATGGCTACCCCCGCTGCCCCACGTGGTGCCGGTGGACCGCCCAGCATGGCACGCGGTCCATGGTCAAAGGAGTCGGTTGGCTCACGCTACGGACCGCGGAAGGCAACGCGCGCCGGGCATGGCAGTCTTGGGGCATGGCCGTGCAGATCAACCCCAGCATCCTGTCCGCCGATTTCGCCCGTCTTGCCGAGGAGGCAACGGCGGCCGAAGGGGCCGACTGGCTCCATGTCGACGTCATGGACAACCACTTCGTTCCCAACCTCACCCTTGGGGTGCCGGTCGTAGAGTCTCTGGCCCGAGCGACGGACACGCCGCTGGACTGCCATCTGATGATCGAGGACGTCGATCGCTGGGCTCCGCAGTACGTCGAAGCGGGTGCCGGGTCCGTCACCTTCCACGTGGAGGCGGCCGCGGCTCCCGTCCGCCTGGCCCGTGAGATCCGCGCCAAGGGCGCCCGCGCCTCCATGGCGCTGAAGCCCGCGACGCCCATCGAGCCGTACGAGGATCTGCTCTCCGAGCTCGACATGTTGCTGATCATGACCGTCGAGCCGGGGTTCGGTGGCCAGGCGTTCCTCGACATCATGCTGCCCAAGATCCGGCGCACCCGCGAGTTGATCAGCAAGCACGGCCTCGAGCTCTGGCTCCAGGTCGACGGCGGCGTATCGGCCTCGACCATCGAGCGCTGCGCGGAGGCCGGCGCCGACGTCTTCGTGGCGGGATCCGCGGTGTACGGGGCGGACGACCCGGCTGCGGCGGTACGTGCACTGCGCACCCAAGCAGCCGGTGCGACGTCCACGGCGGCATGGGCATGCGGCCACTGAGCCACGGATACGTGAACGCAGTCCTTCAGGGCTGATCAAGTACGTCGGATCTGCAAGGATGAACGACGAACCCAGGTTGCGCTGCGGCAATGCGCGAGAAGCCGTGGCAATGCGCGCGAAGCCGCACCAATGCGTGTGAATGCGTGAACGACAGTTGCTTGAAATGACAGTGAGGAGATCGTCGTGTCGACGGGCGGCCGGTCAGCCATGCGGATGGGACCCGCGGAGCTGGTGCAGGCGGCGGCCATGGCCCGCCGCTTCTATCTCGAGGGCAAGTCCAAGATCCAGATCGCCGAAGAGTTCGGCGTCAGCCGCTTCAAGGTGGCCCGGGTCCTTGAGACGGCTCTCGAGCGTGATCTCGTACGGATCGAGATCCGTGTGCCCGCCGAGCTGGACGCGGAGCGCTCGGACGCGCTGCGTGCCCGCTACGGCCTGCGGCACGCGGTCGTCGTCGAGTCTCCGTCGTCCGCCGATGAGGTCGAAGAGTCACCCGACCCCGAGAACCTCGGTGAGGTCGCGGCCGATCTGCTCGGCGAGCTTGTCACCGAGGGCGATGTCCTCGGCCTCGCGTGGGGGCGCTCGACCATCCACATGGCCGCGGCTCTCGACCAGCTGCCGCCGTGCACGGTCGTGCAGCTGACGGGTGTGTACGACGCCGGGACCGCCGAACGCGGCTCCGTCGAGGCCGTGCGGCGTGCCGCGCAGGTCTCCGGCGGCGAGGCCCACCCCATCTACGCGCCGATGCTCCTGCCGGACCCGGCCACGGCCGCCGCGCTGCGGAACCAGACCGGGATCGCGCGGGCGTTTGAGTACTTCGACAAGGTCACCGTCGCCGCCGTCTCCATCGGCTCCTGGGAGCGCGGCATCTCCACCGTCCACGACATGCTCAGCGACGAGGAGCGGGCTCATTACGCTTCGCTGGGAGTGGCCGCCGAGATGTCCGCGCACCTTTTCGACGCCGAGGGGCGTCGGGTCGGGCGTGATCTGGGGGAGCGGTGCATCACTGTCGAGGCGGATCGGCTTCGGCGGATTCCTGAGGTGGTCGCCATCGCGGGTGGGCAGCGGAAGGCTGCGGCGATCGACGCTGTGCTGCGTTCGGGGCTTGTGACCAGCCTCGTCACGGACACCGCCGCCGCTGATCAGCTGATGGTCATGGGGCACACTCCGCACCCCGCGTTGGACCGGGCGGACCCGGACGGGAGCTGAGTCGTCTGCGGGCCGCGGGGGGCTGGTCGCGCAGTTCCCCGCGCCCCTGACGGGGCGCCGTGGCAGCATCTGTCGCATGCTGACCCGGTTTGTCCCCCGTGCTCTGGCGGCGTTGCTTGTCTGCCTCGCTGTCCTCGGCACGGGGTGTTCCTCGGGAAGCAGCTCATCCGCCCCCGCCTGGGCCCGCGGCATGGCGACCGTCCAGGCCGATCGGCTGCCCGCCGAGGCTCGGCGGACGTTGCGGCTCATCGATGACGGGGGGCCCTTCCCGTACGCCAAGGACGGCTCCGTCTTCGGCAACTTCGAGGGCGAGCTGCCCAGGCAGCGGCGCGGCCACTACCGCGAGTACACCGTGCGCACCCCCGGAGAGCGCGACCGGGGCGCACGCCGGATCGTCACCGGGAGCGGCGGCGAGACCTACTACACCGACGATCACTACGCGTCCTTCAAGGCGGTACTGAGATGAAGTCCGAGCCGATGCAGCCCGTCCTGGAGGCCGTCCGCGCCGCCGGTATGGCCACCGTCTCGCTCGACCTGAGCGGGGTGGGCGACAAGGCGGCCTTCATGGACCGCTGCGCCCGCGCGCTCGAACTGCCCGACTGGTTCGGGCGCAACTGGGACGCGCTCGCCGACTGCCTCACCGACCTGGGATGGGCCCCCGCCGCACCCGGCCGTCTTCTCGTCGTCACCGGCTGGCAGGAGTACGCCGAGGCGGCGCCCCAGGAGTGGATCGTCGCCCAAGAGGTGTTCACCGACGCAGTGGAGTACGCACGGGAGCGCGGGACGGGCCTGGAGATCGTTCTCGCGCTCGGCACGCGCGCCTGAGCGGAGGGTGACCGTCCGGGCCGGTGCTTGGAGGATCCGACCAGGGGTCTCGCGGCCCGGCTGGGTGATCATCCCAGGCGGTGCACCGCCCCGGGCATGGGACACTGAAGTACGTGCTTTTCCCTCGGCCTAACTGTCCGGGGGCCACCTCTGAACGACTGGGATGAGCAGCACGTGCGCTTCCTCAATGACATCCAGCCTGCGTACGACCTGACGTACGACGACGTCTTCATGGTGCCGAGGCGCTCCGCCGTCGGATCGCGTCAGGGCGTGGACCTCTCTTCGCCGGACGGCACCGGCACCACGATCCCGCTGGTCGTCGCGAACATGACCGCGATCGCGGGACGCCGGATGGCCGAGACCGTCGCCCGCCGCGGCGGCCTCGTCGTGATTCCCCAGGACATCCCGATCGAGGTCGTCACCGAGGTCATCTCCTGGGTCAAGACGCGCCACCACGTCCTGGACACCCCGATCGTCCTGGCCCCCACGCAGACCGTCGCCGACGCGCTCGCCCTGCTGTCCAAGCGCGCGCACAACGCGGGCGTCGTCGTGGACGCCGACCAGAAGCCGGTCGGCGTCGTCACCGACACGGACCTGAACGGCGTCGACCGCTTCACCCAGCTCTCCGAGGTCATGTCCAAGGACCTCGTGCTGCTCGACGCGGACATCGACCCGCGCGACGCCTTCAACAAGCTGGACCACGCGAACCGCCGCTATGCCCCCGCCGTGGACAAGGACGGCCGCCTCGCCGGCATCCTGACCCGCACGGGCGCCCTGCGCGCGACGCTCTACTCGCCCGCCCTCGACGCCCACGGCAAGCTGCGCATCGCCGCGGCCGTCGGCATCAACGGCGACGTCGCGGCCAAGGCCAAGCAGCTGCTCGACGCGGGCGCGGACACGCTCGTCGTGGACACCGCCCACGGCCACCAGGAGTCGATGATCGCCGCGGTCAAGGCCGTGCGCGCGCTCGACCCGCAGGTGCCGATCGTCGCGGGCAACATCGTCGCCGCGGAGGGCGTACGGGACCTGATCGAGGCCGGTGCCGACATCATCAAGGTCGGTGTGGGCCCCGGCGCCATGTGCACCACGCGCATGATGACCGGCGTCGGCCGCCCGCAGTTCTCCGCGGTGCTCGAATGCGCCGCCGAGGCCAAGAAGTTCGGCAAGCACGTCTGGGCCGACGGCGGTGTCCGTCACCCCCGTGACGTCGCCATGGCGCTGGCCGCCGGTGCGTCGAACGTCATGATCGGTTCGTGGTTCGCCGGGACGTACGAGTCCCCGGGCGACCTGCAGCAGGACGCCAACGGCCGCCTCTACAAGGAGTCGTTCGGCATGGCGTCGGCCCGCGCGGTCAAGAACCGCACCAGCGAGGAGTCGGCCTACGACCGCGCCCGCAAGGCGCTGTTCGAGGAGGGCATCTCGACCTCGCGGATGTTCCTGGACCCGGAGCGGCCCGGCGTCGAGGACCTGATCGACTCGATCATCGCGGGTGTCCGGTCCTCCTGCACGTACGCCGGCGCGGGGTCCTTGGAGGAATTCGCCGAGCGGGCCACTGTGGGTGTGCAGAGCGCCGCCGGTTACGCGGAGGGCAAGCCTCTGCACGCCTCCTGGAGCTAGTCGCTCCGCGGGGAGCTGCGTCGTTCGTCCGCGGGTTGTCCGTGGCTGGTCGCGCAGTTCCCCGCGCCCTTTCGGGGCGCTCCCCCCGGCAGTGCTGAAGCCACCGCCTTCGCCAGTAGTCCGTGGCCCTCGTCGCCCGGATGTATGCCGTCCACCAGATGTCCGGCGTCCAGCAGCTTGCCGCCGGGCAGCAGGGCGGCTCCCGCTTCCAGGGCTGCCCGTTCCATGGCGCTCCGTAGGTCCGCGAGCGTGGCGCCGAGCGCGTTCGGTGTCGTCTCGGCGTCCGGGCGGACCACGGGGGAGACCACCAGGAGGGGGACGTCCGGGTGGCCCCGGCGCACCAGGTCCAGGAACGACCGCGTCGTCTCGTACAGCAGCCCCGCCGAGTGCGGCGTACGCGACCAGCAGTTCGTGCCGAAGGCGACCGTCAGCAAGTCGGCCTCCAACGAGGCGAGTTGCTCGGCCGATGCCAGTTCCCCGCGTGCCGCCCCCGCGTACCCGAGGTTCACCGTCTCCACCCCGAGGACCCGTCCCGCCAGGGCGGGCCACGCCAGATGGGGTCGTGAGACCGACCAGCCCTCCGCGATCGAGTCGCCGTAGACGAGCCAGCGCGGCCGAGGTGCGGTGGGCGTCAGGGTGCCGTCCACCGGGCGCACGCCGTGCAGGGCGGGCCGCAGTGTTTCCGGCAGGTGCAGGGTGAAATCGCCGTCAGGGCAAGGGAGATGGACCAGCGTCCGGTGTTCGCCGGGGGACGCGGGTGTGTCGACGGCGTCCTCGCCCGCGAGCAGCGTGAACACCGCGGGCACGTCACGGTACGCGTCCGTCGCCGAGGGAGGCGACGCCGTGTACGTGATCTCCAGGGCGCTCACTCCGCGCGCGGTGAACTCAAGGCGTACCCCGGCCGGGAGGCCCGCGCGCTCCCAGGTGTCCGCGGGCAGCCGCTCCCGGTCCGCCGGGTCGGCGCGCACCACCCGGCCGTCCTCGGTCCACCACGCCACACCCCGCACGAACTCCCTCACCGCGCACCCCCGATGGTCGGATACGGGAACTTCACGCCGACCCCGCCGTCCACGACGAGCGTCTGCCCGGTGACGTACGAGGAGAGCGGCGAGGCGAAGAAGAGCAGGGCCGACGCGATGTCCGAGGTCTCGGCCACCCGGTCGAGCGGTGCGTTCAGGGCGTTGTGCGCGCGGCCCTCCTCGCCGATCAGGGCCGCCACGCGCGGCGTCCAGACGACGCCGGGCGCCACCGCGTTCACCCGCACCCCGCGCGGGCCGTACTCCACCGCCGCCGTGCGGACCAGGGAGATCAGGCCCGCCTTGGCAGCCCCGTACGCGGCGTGCAGGGGAGCCGCCGTCAGGCCCGACACCGAGGCGACGAAGACCAGGGGGCCGCCGCCCGCGTCGGCGAGCGCCTCGCCGCCGTACTGGACCGCGAGCCAGGCGTGCCGCAGGACGAGGGAGAAGTGCCAGTCCCAGGACGCGTCGTCCAGCTCGTCCAGGGGCGTGTAGCGGGCCATGCCCACGATGTCGACGACACCGCCGATCGGGCCCAACTCCCGTCGTGCGTAAGCGAAGAGCTCGCGCATGTCCTCGCGCCGCGTCACGTCCGCGACGTACGCGATGCCGCCCGTCTCGGCCGCGACCGCATCAGCGCGGCCCTTGTCGAGATCCACGCACAGGACCCGCGCGCCGGCCGCCGTGAGCGCGTGCGCGGTCTGGCGGCCGATGCCGTTGCCCGCGCCGAGCAGGACGAAGGTGCGGCCGTCCAGGCGGTGGAGGGCGGCGTAGTCGGGGACGGGGGAGGCGTCGAGGGGCTCGCTCACGGCGCCGCCCGCCGCGGCCGGTACGACGCAAGCTCCGGGATGACTTCCTTGCCCAGGATCTCGATCGTCCGCAGGATCTCCTGGTGCTCCAGATAGCCCCACTGGACGTAGCAGATGAGCTGGTCGATGCCGAGGTCGGCGTAGCGCTTGGCCTTGCGGATGATCGTCTCCGCGTTGCCGATGAGGATCATGTCGCCGTCGCTGAACTCCTCGACGGGGACGCTCCCTTCGATGATCGGGGTCAGGAGGGGGAAGGTCCGCTCGCGCTCGTCGGGGGTCAGGTGCGGCAGTTCCCAGTCGAGCGTGAACTGGGCCAGGTTGCGGTACCACCAGGCCACCGAGTCCCACACCCGCCGCGATGGCCGGTCCGCGACGTGCACCAGTGTGTACGCGCTGACGCGGTCCGTGGTGACGCCCGTGATGGGCGACGGTGTGCGCGCCGCGGCGCGGTAGGCGGCGACTTGACGGGCCATCGCGTCGAGCGGCTGCATGATCGAGAAGGAGAGCAGGCCGAGGCCCGCCGCGCCCGCCACCTCCGCGGAACCGGGGGACGTCGCCGCCATCCAGCACGGGGGATGCGGGTCCTGGACCGGCTTCGGCGTGACCATCCGCCGGGGGAAGGAGAACCGCTCGGACTCATACGCGAAGTACTCCTCGCGCCACATGCCCGTCACGATCTCGATCGCCTCGCGCCAGTCGGACCGCGACTGCTCGCGGTCGACCCCGAATGCCGTCTGTTCCATGGGAGTTGAGCGGCCCGTGCCCCACTCCACGCGGCCCTGCGACAGGACGTCCACCGCCGCCACCTTCTCCGCGATCCGCTGCGGCGGGGTGAAGCCGAAGGGGGTGAGGGTGACGCCGAAGCCGAGGCGTATCCGCTCGGTGAGCGCCGCGAGATGGCCGAGGAGCACCTCGGGCGCCGGGCAGTGCGAGCGGCCCTCGCGGAAGTGGTGCTCCACGGCCCACACCGTGCGGAAGCCGACCCGGTCCGCGAGTCGGATCTGCTCCACGGCCTCGCGGTAGGCGCGCTGCTCGGCGGCGCGCTGGCCGTGCGGGTGGGGCCCGTTCCAGGGTTTCGGTACGTCGATCTCGTACAGCACATCGAGGTCCATGGCCTGCTGCCTTCCTCTCGGCCGGGGTGCGCGATCGGCTGGACGGGGGTGCACGATGGGGGAGATCTGACGAAGTGTCAATGACCTTCCGGGAGCTCCGGCACGCAACGGACGAAACGGACCGCGCAACGAAGACCCGCAGGAAGCGGAAGTACGCAACGATCATGCGGGGCTGCGCAAGGTTGCTGCATTACGTACGTGAAGCTCGCCTCATAGAGTCATCCGCTGTACGTGGTGTGGCGGGGACCGCCTGCTCGGCGGTCCCCATCCATGCGTGGGAGCTGCCGCCGGTCCCGCCGCCCTGACCGGCAGCGATGAAGGAGCCACGCGTGCTCGACCAAGGCGCACCCCCGCAAGACCGCCCAAGTCCCCCAAGCACTCCGCGGGCCACGGGACTTGTCGGCCGCTTGATGCGGCGCAAGCCGGTGGAACTCCTGGTCGCGGAGGGCGGCCAGGGTGAGGGCGGCTCGCTGCGGCGCTCCCTCGGCATGTGGCAGCTGACCATGATCAGCATCGGCGCCACGCTCGGCACCGGCATCTTCGTCGTTCTCGGCGAGAGCGTCCCCAAGGCCGGGCCCGCCGTCACCATCTCCTTCGTGATCGCCGGTCTCACCGCACTCTTCTCCGCGCTCTCGTACGCCGAGCTTGCGGGCTCCATACCGGTCGCGGGCTCCTCCTACTCGTACGCGTACGCAACGATGGGTGAACTCATCGCCTGGGTCTGCGGCTGGTGCCTGGTCCTGGAGTACGGGGTCTCGGTCGCGGCCGTCGCGGTGGGCTGGGGCGAGTACCTCAACGAGCTGCTCGACGGGACCATCGGCGTCACGATCCCGGACGCGCTCTCCGCGGCGCCCGGTGAGGTCGACGGCGCCATCATCAACCTGCCCGGCCTGATCGTCGTGCTCCTTGCCATGGTGTTCCTGCTCGGCGGTGCCAAGGAGTCGGCGACGGCCAACACGATCATGGTCATCGTGAAGATCGCCGCGCTCGTGCTCTTCTGCACCATCGGCTTCATGGGCTTCAAGTCCGGCAACTACGCGGACTTCATGCCGCTCGGCACGGCCGGCGTCAGCGCCGCCGCCGCGAGCCTCTTCTTCTCGTACATCGGCTTCGACGCCGCCTCCACCGCCGGTGAGGAAGCGAAGAACCCGCAGCGCGACCTGCCCCGCGCGATCATGCTCTCGCTGATCATCGTCACGGCTCTCTACGTCCTGGTCGCCGCCGTCGCCGTCGGTGCCTGGAACTGGACGGACTTCGAGGGCTCCGAGGCCACGCTCGCCGCGATCATGAACGACGTCACCGGGCAGAGCATGTGGGGCACGATCCTCGCCGCCGGCGCGGTCATCTCCATCGCATCCGTCGTCCTGACCGTCCTCTACGGCCAGACCCGCGTCCTGTTCGCCATGTCCCGCGACGGCCTGGTCCCCAAGGTGTTCGGCAAGGTCAGCAAGAAGACCGGCACGCCCCGCGTGAACACCGTCATCGTGTCGCTGTTCTGCGGCGCGCTGGCCTCGGTCATCCCGCTCGGCAAGCTCGTCGACGCCACCAGCATCGGTACGCTCTTCGCCTTCGGCCTGGTCAACATCGCGGTGATCGTGCTGCGCCGGACCCGCCCGGACATGCCGCGCACCTTCCGGGTGCCGCTCGGCTGGCTCTTCCCGGTGCTCGGCTTCGGCTTCTGCGCGTACAACATGTTCAGCCTCGACTCCGTGACCTGGGCCGTGTTCGGTGTCTGGATGGCCGTCGGCCTCGTGTTCTACTTCCTGTACGGCATGAGCCGCTCCCGATTGGCCTCCGCAGAGAAGTGATCCACCCCCAGTGCGACTGAACGATCTCGACGAACGCATCGTGCACGCCCTCGCCGAGGACGCCCGCCGCTCCTACGCCGACATCGGCCAGTTGGTCGGGCTCTCCGCACCCGCCGTGAAGCGGCGCGTGGACCGGCTCCGGGAGACCGGGGCGATCACGGGATTCACCGTGCGGGTCGACCCGGCCGCGCTCGGCTGGGAGACCGAGGGGTTCATCGAGATCTACTGCCGTCGCAACACCTCGCCCGAGGCCATCCGCCGTGGCCTCGAGCGGTATCCGGAGATCGCGTCCGCCTCCACCGTCACCGGGGAGGCGGACGCGGTCGTCCAGGTCTTCGCCGCCGACATGCGGCACTTCGAGCGGGTGCTCGAGCGGATCGCGGGCGAGCATTTCGTGGAGCGCACGAAGTCCGTGCTCGTGCTTTCGCCCTTGATGCGGCGGTACTCGTCGGGGTCACCCGCGTAGTCGCTCCGCTGGGTTGGGCGGTCCTTCATGCGGCGGGTTGTTCGTGGCTGGTCGCGCCCACGCGGCGGAGCCGCAGATGTCACGGCCCCGCGCCCCTTCGGGGCACAACCCTGCGGGTCGCTTCCGCCGCGTCCAGACGGGCGGCGAAGGTGATGGTGGCGTTGTCGCCGGGGCGGCGGTCCAGCTTGGCGGTTCCGGTCAGGGCGGCGGCGGTCTCGCGCTCGGGGGGCGGGGCGTCCGATGCGGTCGCGGAGCCCGCGGTCCCGGCGAGCGCGAGGAGCGCGGTGCCTACGGCGACGGCCCGGAAGAGGGTGGAGCGGCGGTTCATGGGAAGTCCCCGTGTGGTTGTGGTCTGCCCGGTCCTTCCGGGCGTGATCCACATTCCCGTGGGCCTGTGCCCCGCGCATCGTGCGCGAGGGGGTGACCGCCTCCGCCGTGCGGCGGAGGAGGCGCTGGGCCCGCCCGACCCCCGTGCGGGCGGGCCCAGGGGTCACTGGGTCGGGTACGGCACCTTCCACGGCACGACGTCGAAGTCGCCGGTGCCCTTCTTGACCTTCTCGTGCGGCGCGGAGCTCGTGCACTTGGGCAGCTTCTTGGTCCCGTCGGGGCCGCCCACAGCGGCCCAGCTGTAGCCCACGCGGTCCTGCTTGCCCTGGTCGTGGACGGTGAAGCCGACACGGCCTCCCTTGATCTCCTTCAGGTTCGTGTCGGTGATGATGCCGGTCGCCGTGGCGACCTTGCCGCCCGTCATCAGGCAGTCGATGCGGCCCTTCGCCCAGCCGCCCTCGCCGCCCGGCTTGTCCAGATGGACGAAGTGGAAGGTGCCGGTCGCCTTGGAGGGGTCACCGTTGTTCTTCGCCGCCAGATGCGCGTCGAAGGTGAACGTCACGTCCTCGGTGGTCTTGCGGTACATCTTCGCCGAGCCGGTGAGCGCGGCCGCCTCGCGGGGCTCGGCCTCGGCGCCGGTGGGTGACGCGGAGCGCGCCTTACCGGGGTGCGCCGCGTCGTCGCCGGAGGCGACGGCCACGCCGACGGCCCCGGCGGTCAGGATCAGCGCGGCGCCCACGGCGATGGCGCGGGGGTAGTTGCGGTTACGGGGCGAGGTCGTGCGGCTCATGGGAGCCCTCCGTCTTCGAGGCCGTCCGCCCGGCGTTTCCGGGTGAGATCACGCTCTCGCGGAAGGGGGGCCCGGCACGTCCGGCCACGGGCGGGACTCCGCTTCCGCCGGACGGCGGGGACCCGCGGCGGACCACTACACCCCGAGGTGGACACCCCCGATACCCGAGGCGCACGGCGGCCACGCAATGAATCGCCGCTCAGGGCCCCGCACGCGCAACAGATCGAGCGGCGGCCCGCAACGCTCGCGCCTTGTCCGGGTGAGGCGCCGACCGTACCGTCTTAACGGTCCCCACCAGTCCGTCAGTCCCTTCGCATGCCCCGAGGTCCCGCCATGCCCCCGCTGCGCACAGCCCTGCTCCAGAGCTCGGGCCGCCTTGGCTCCGTCGCCGCCAATCTGAAGGCGCTCGACGAGGCCGCCGCCCGTGCCGCCGCCGCGGGCGCGGGCCTCCTGGTGGCGCCCGAGCTGTACCTCACCGGGTACGCCATCGGCGACGACGTGCCGCGCCTGGCCGAGCCCGCCGACGGGGCATCCGCAGCCGCGATCGCCGAGACCGCCGTACGCCACGGCGTCGCGGTTGCCTACGGCTACCCGGAGCGGGACGGCGAGCTGGTCTTCAACTCCGTCCAGCTGATCGGCCCCGACGGCGCGCGTCTGGCGAACTACCGCAAGACCCACCTCTTCGGCTGCTTCGAGCGCGACTCCTTCACCCCCGGTGAACAGGCCGTCGTACAGGCCGAGTTGGGCGGGCTGCGGATCGGCCTGATGATCTGCTACGACGTGGAGTTCCCGGAGAACGTCCGCGCGCACGCCCTCGCGGGCACCGACCTTTTGCTCGTGCCCACGGCCCAGATGCACCCCTTCCAGTTCGTCGCCGAGTCCGTCATTCCGGTGCGGGCCTTCGAGAACCAGATGTACGTCGCGTACGTCAACCGGGTCGGCAAGGAAGGGGAGTTCGAGTTCGTCGGGCTCTCCACGCTGGCCGGACCCGACGGAGTCGCGCGTACCCGCGCCGGACGCGACGAGCAGCTGGTGTTCGCCGACGCGGACCCGGCCTTCCTCGCCGCGTCGCGCGAGGCCAACCCCTATCTGCGCGACCGCCGCCCGGGTCTGTACGCGTCCCTGATCTGAACCCCGCCGCCCCGCCCCCTGAGCTTCCCCTTTCTTCTGTTCTGCCGTTCCCGCAAGGAGTCCGTACCCCATGACGTCCACGGTGCCCAACGCCGTCCAGCACACCGACGCGCAGCCTCCGATCACCATGTTCGGTCCGGACTTCCCTTACGCGTACGACGATTTCCTCGCGCACCCGGCGGGCCTCGGCCAGATACCCGCGACCGAGCACGGCACGGAGGTCGCGGTCATCGGCGGCGGCCTGTCCGGCATCGTCGCGGCGTACGAGCTGATGAAGATGGGCCTCAAGCCCGTCGTCTACGAGGCCGACCAGATCGGCGGCCGACTGCGCACGGTCGGCTTCGAGGGCTGCGACGGTGACCTCACCGCCGAGATGGGCGCGATGCGCTTCCCGCCGTCCTCGACGGCGCTGCAGCACTACATCGACCTGGTGGGCCTCAAGACCCAGCCGTTCCCCAACCCCCTCGCGGAGTCGACCCCCTCGACGGTTGTCGACCTCAAGGGCGAGTCCCACTACGCGACGTCCGTCGACGACCTTCCGCAGGTCTACCGCGACGTGATGAATGCCTGGAACTCCTGCCTGGAGGAGGGCGCCGACTTCTCCGACATGAACCGCGCCCTGCGCGAGCGCGACGTACCCAAGATCCGCGAGATCTGGTCCAAGCTCGTCGAGAAGCTCGACAACCAGACCTTCTACGGCTTCCTCTGCGACTCCGAGGCCTTCAAGTCCTTCCGGCACCGCGAGATCTTCGGCCAGGTCGGCTTCGGCACCGGCGGCTGGGACACCGACTTCCCGAACTCCATCCTGGAGATCCTGCGCGTCGTCTACACCGAGGCCGACGACCACCACCGCGGCATCGTCGGCGGCAGCCAGCAGCTGCCGCTGCGGATGTGGGACCGCGCGCCGCAGAAGATCGTGCACTGGGAGCCGGGCACGTCCCTGAGCTCGCTGCACGAGAGCGGTGTGCCGAAGCCCGCCGTGACCCGTCTGGACCGCACCGCGGGCAACCGCGTCACCGTCACCGACGCCTCGGGCGACATCCGCACCTACCAGGCGGCGATCTTCACCGCCCAGTCCTGGATGCTGCTGTCGAAGATCACGTGCGACGACACGCTCTTCCCCATCGACCACTGGACGGCGATGGAGCGGACCCACTACATGGAGTCCTCCAAGCTCTTCGTCCCGGTCGACCGGCCGTTCTGGCTGGACAAGGACGAGGAGACCGGCCGTGACGTCATGTCGATGACGCTCACCGACCGCATGACGCGCGGTACTTACCTGCTCGACGACGGCCCGGACAAGCCCGCCGTCATCTGCCTCTCCTACACGTGGTGCGACGACAGCCTGAAGTGGCTGCCGCTGTCGGCGAACGAGCGCATGGAGGTCATGCTCAAGTCGCTCGGCGAGATCTATCCCAAGGTCGACATCCGCAAGCACATCATCGGCAACCCGGTGACGGTCTCGTGGGAGAACGAGCCCTACTTCATGGGCGCCTTCAAGGCGAACCTGCCGGGCCACTACCGCTACCAGCGGCGTCTGTTCACGCACTTCATGCAGGGCTCGTTGCCCGAGGAGAAGCGGGGTATCTTCCTCGCCGGTGATGACATCTCCTGGACGGCCGGGTGGGCCGAAGGCGCCGTGACGACCGCCCTGAACGCCGTGTGGGGCGTCATGCATCATCTTGGCGGGGCCACGGACGCGACCAACCCTGGTCCGGGGGATGTGTACGACGAGATTGCTCCCGTCGAGTTGCCTGAGGACTGACAGCGCCGTTGTGCTCAGGGCGCGTGGGGAGCTGCCGGGCCGTCGTGGCTGATCGCGCAGTTCCCCGCGCCCCTACGGGCGCGCCCCTTCGGGGCGCCTGCCCTATACCCCGGCTGCCCTTGCCGCCTCGTACACCTCCGCCGCCAAGTCCTTCAGCTCCTCCGCGTCCCGCGTGCTGCCCTGCAGTTCGATGAGGATCTCCTCCACCGCCCCCGTCGCGGCGTGCGCCTCGAGGTCCTCGACGATCTGCGCGACGTTGCCCTGGAACGGGGCGCGCTTCTCGCCCTCGTACGCCTTCGCCGTGTACCGCGTGTTGACCCGCAGGACGCTCTGGACCGGTTCCGTGCGCCCCCGCTCGGTGGCCAGCTCCTCCAGAGCCCGGGCCTGCTCGGCCAGTTTGTCGGCGCCCATGCCGATCGGCATCCAGCCGTCGGCGCGGTCGACGAGCCTGCGCAGGGCGCGCGGGCTGTTGGCGGGCAGCAGGATCGGGATGGGGCGGGCGGGCTTGGGGCCGACCACCGACGGCGCGATCGTGGTCAGCTCCCCTTCGTACGACACCGGGTCCGGGCCCCACACCGCGTGGCAGACGTCGATCAGCTCGTCCAGGACCTTGCCGCGCTTGTTGAAGGGGGCCACCCCCGCGGCCGCGTACTCGTCGTGGGACCAGCCCGTGCCGAGGCCCGCGACGACGCGGCCGCCGCGCGCCCCGTCCCGNNGCCCCCCGCTCGCCGCGTCCAGCGTGGCGAGCGAGCGCGCCAGTTGGAACGGCACGTGCAGCGGGGCGACCAGGACGCTGGTGCCGAGGCGGGCCCGCTCGGTGGCGGCGGCGGCCAGCGTCAGCGTGATCAGCGGGTCGGGCACCGAGCGGTACGTGTCGGGCCAGGGCAGGCCCTCGATGCCGTACAGACCCTGCGTCGCGGGCTCGGGGAACAGGATGCGTTCATAGACCCACAGGCTCTCGTAACCGATCTCCTCGGCCGCGCGTGCCACTGCCGGGACGTCACGTCCGAGGTGATACTGCCGGCCCTGCGGGAGGCTGAGCCCGAGTCGGGTGGCCATGCTGGTGCTCCTTCGCATCCGGGGTCACTGCATTCAACGTACAGCGATCGCCTGGGAGTTCCTCGGCGGCGGGCACGGGCCCGGCGCGATCAGTCCGGCAGGGGAGTGAGCAGCATCCGGCCCACCAGGCCGACCGCTCCGTCCAGGCGGCCCTGGAACTCATCGGCGACGGCGGGCAGTTCACGCAGCGCCCGCAGCGCGAGAGCCGTCGCCCACGCGCTGTCCCTGGCCCGCTCCAGGCTCCAGGAGCCAAGCAGATGGGTCAGCGGGTCGGCGATCTGGAAGAGGTCGGGTCCAGGCATCAGATCCTCGCGGATGCGCTCCTCCAGCGAGACGAGGATGTCGCCCACGCGGTCGAACTCGTCCTCCAGGTCCGCCGGTTCGCAGCCGAGCGTACGACAGGCGTCCACCACGGCCAGCGGAAGGTCGTGCCCGATGTGCGCATTGATGCCCGCGAGCGCGAACTGCAGGGGACGTACGCCGGGATGGCGCCGGAGCTGGAACAGCGGCCGCCAGCAGGCGGGCGGCCTGCGGTCGGCGGCCACCGTCTCCACCGCCGTCAGATAGCGCTCGGCGAACAGGACGTCCAGCGTGACCGCGGCCCCGGCGTCCGGGAAACGTCCGTCGTCGAGGTGCCGGACGACCTCTTCGGTGACCGAGAGATAGACCCGGTTGAAGACCCCGACCCCGTCGCCCGATGGGAAGCCCGCACCCAGCGCGCGCATCCGCGTCACCACGCCGTCAACCCCGTGTGCCGAGCCTGTGAACTCCGCGAACCGCTCCAACTGCGCCATGGTGGCAGGGTCCCAGTCCTAGGCTGGCCCGAGTGCCACCGCACCGGCCGCTTCCCCAGAACGGGGGAACGGCGGCCGTGTGTGCCCCTGGGGAGGGGAGCCGGCGCGCCGTGTCAGGGGGACACGGGGGAGGGGGAGGAACAGCACTGTGTCAGGCAACCGCGCACGACATCGCGCCGAACGACGGGCCGGGCGAAGGGGCGCCGCCCGCCATGGGGTCATGGTCGCCGCGGCCTCGGTCGTGGCCGCCGTCGGCACCGTCACCGGAATGGTGTCCGCCCTGGACGAGGGCGGCGGCAAGGACCAGGCGCGCCCCAAGGTGACCAGGTCGCCGACGCTCGAACCGCTGCCCGCGGTGCCGACGCCGTCCGCGTCGGAGTCATCGGCGAAGCCGTCGCCCGCGAAATCCTCCGCCGACGCGCGACCGAAGCCGAAGCCGAATCCGAAGTCTTCGACGCAGCGCCCGAAGAAGCCGAGCACCGCCGCGCCATCGGCCAACTCCCTCTACCGGCACGGCGATTCGCAGGTTCTCGACTGGGTCAGGGCGAATCGGGGCGACCCGCGCCGCCCCCTCATCGAGTCACGGATCGCCGACCGTCCTGCCGCCGTGTGGTTCGCGGAGTACGCGCCGGGGACCATCACCTCGCGGGTGCGCGCGGTGACGTCGAGCGCCGGGAGCCGGGTGCCCGTCGTCGTGCCGTACGCGATACCCGACCGCGACTGCGGGGGCGCGTCGCAGGGCGGGGCGCCGGACCTCGCGGCGTACGACGCGTGGATCGAGAAGTTCGCCGCGGGCCTCGGCTCGGGCGAGGTCGTCGTCGTCCTCGAACCGGACGCGATCGCGCTCTCCGAGTGCCTCTCGGCGAAGCAGCGCACCGCGCGCTATGCCTCGCTCGCCCGCGCGGGCCGCACCCTGAAGGCAGCCAACCCCAAGGCCAGGGTCTATTACGACGCAGGGCACTCCGGCTGGAACGCCGCGGCCAAGCAGGCCGGGCGGCTGCGCGCGGCGGGCGCCGCGTCCCCCGCATCGTCCGACGGCATCTTCACGAACGTGTCGAACTTCCACCGCACCGCCGACGAGGCCGCCTACGCCCGCAAGGTCCTGTCCGCACTCGGCGGCCCGGCAGGCCTCGGCGCCGTCATCGACACCAGCCGCAACGGCAACGGCGCCCCGGCGGACGGGGAGTGGTGCGACCCGGCGGGCCGGGGGCTCGGGCAGAGCCCGACGCTGCGTACCGGCAAGGCTCGCATCGACGCCTATCTGTGGATCAAACTGCCGGGCGAGTCCGACGGCTGCAAGGGCGCGCCCGGGACGTTCACGCCCGGCTACGCCTACGACTTGGCGCGCGGCTGAGGGCTCGCCTCTGGGCCGTCCTCGCCCTCGTCGTACGTGGACGTGCCCGAATCGAGCAGCGGTTCCTGCGTCTTGAGGTGCGGCGGTGCGAAGGCGCGCAGGACGTGATAGCCGGTGATCACGACGATCGTGCCGAGTGCGATGCCGCTCAGCTCGAAGTTGTCGGTGATCTTCAGCGAGACGCCGCCGACGCCGATGATGATGCCCGCGGCGGCCGGGACGAGGTTCAGCGGATTGCGCAGATCCACCCCGGCGTTGATCCAGATCTGGGCGCCGAGCAGGCCGATCATGCCGTACAGGATGACGGTGATGCCGCCGAGCACGCCGCCGGGGATGGCCGCCACGACCGCGCCGAACTTGGGGCAGAGCCCGAAGAGCAGGGCGAAGCAGGCTGCCGCCCAGTACGCGGCCGTGGAGTAGACGCGGGTCGCGGCCATCACGCCGATGTTCTCGGAGTACGTCGTGTTGGGCGGGCCGCCGACCGCCGTGGAGAGCATGGACGCGGCGCCGTCGGCGGAGATCGCCGTGCCGAGCTTGTCGTCGAGGGAGTCGCCGGTCATCTCGCCGACCGCCTTGACGTGTCCGGCGTTCTCGGCGACCAGCGCGATGACGACGGGCAGCGCGACGAGGATCGCCGACCACTCGAAGCTCGGCGCGTGGAAGGAGGGCAGGCCGATCCAGTCGGCGTTGCCGACGGCGGAGAGGTCCAGGCGCCAGTGGTCGACGACCTTGCCCGAGCCGTCCGCCGAGTGGATCTTGCCGAAGGTCAGGTCGAGGACCCAGGACAGGGCGTACCCGAAGATCAGCCCCAGGAAGATCGCGACGCGTGACCAGAATCCGCGCAGGCACACCACGGCCAAACCGGTGAACAGCATCACCAGGAGCGCCGTCCACTGGTCCTGCGGCCAGTACGTGGACGCGGTGACGGGTGCCAGATTGAAGCCGATCAGCATGACGACGGCGCCGGTGACGATCGGTGGCATCGCGGCATGGATGATCCGCGCCCCGAACTTCTGCACGGCCAGGCCCACCAGGAACAGCGCGGCACCGACCACGAAGACCGCGCCCGTCACGGTCGCGGAGGAGCCGCCCTGCGCGCGGATGACAGCGGCCACGCCCACGAAGGAGAGCGAACAGCCCAGGTAGCTGGGCACCCGGCCGCGGGTGGCGAGCAGGAAGATCACGGTCGCTACGCCCGACATCATGATCGCGAGGTTCGGGTCGAGGCCCATCAGGACGGGCGCCACGAACGACGCGCCGAACATGGCGACCACGTGCTGGGCGCCGAGCCCGAAGGTACGCGGCCACGAGAGCCGCTCATCGGGACGGACGACGGCTCCGGGCGCGGGGGTGCGCCCGTCGCCGTGCAGTCTCCAGCGCACGCCGAGATCCATGGTTCTGTTCCGCCTTCTGTGCGCCCGACTTTGTCAAGACCTGAATGAGTCAGCGCAATGTTAATCCGGCATAAGTTCCATGGTTTCTCGCCGGTCGCTCGTGGGGGGCCTCGTCCCCATCCCGCGGAACCGCGCGTTCAGGACTTCGGGCCGGGTGTCGTCGCCTTCGCGGGAGCGACGGGAGTGGCCTCGCGGCCGTCCGTGCGCAGCACCCCGGCGAAGACCGCGAGTCCGCAGGCGAGCACGGTCACCAGGCCGAAGGACACCACCAGGCTCGTCGCGTCGGCGAGCGTGCCGATCGCGGACGGGGCGATCAGGCCCGACGTGTACGTGATGGTGGCGACGCCCGCGATGGCCTGGCTCGGATTGGGGCCGCTGCGTCCGGCCGCGGCGAACGCGAGGGGCACCACGACCGCGATGCCGAGCCCGAGCAGCGCGAACCCGCCCATGGCGAGCGCCGGATGCGGCGCCACGACCACGAGCAGCCCGCCGAGTGCCGCGACCACGCCGCCCACGCGCACCGTGCGGACCGCCCCGAAGCGGTCCACCACCGCGTCGCCCGCGAGCCGGGCGATCGCCATGGTGAGCGTGAAGCCGGTGGTGGACGCGGCGGCGACACCGGCCGACGAGTCCAGGACGTCCCGCAGATAGACCGCCGACCAGTCCAGGCTCGCGCCCTCCGCGAAGACCGCGCAGAACCCGACCGCGCCGATCAGGAGCGCCGACTTGGGCGGCAGCGAGAAGCGCGGCGGTGCCTCGTCCTCGGGCTCCGCCTGCAGGTCGAGCACGCCTTGGCAGGCCACGAGGCCGATCGCGGTGAGGGCCACGGCGGCGAGCGCGTGGTGAAGGCGGGCGTCCGAGCCCAGGTGGGCGGCGACCGTGCCGGCCGCCGAGCCGATCAGGGCGCCGACGCTCCACATGCCGTGCAGGCCCGACATGATCGACTTCTTCATGCGGGTCTCGACCTCGACGCCGAGGGCGTTCATCGCCACGTCCGACATGCCCGCCGTCGCGCCGTACACGAACAGGGCGAGGCAGAGCGTGAGCAGATTCGGGGCGAGCGAGGGCAGGATCAGGGCCAGCGTCCACAGGGCGAGCAGCCCGCGCAGCGCCGTCCTCGCGCCGAAGCGGTGGCTGATCGAGCCCGCGAGCGGCATCGCCACGGAGGCGCCGATCGCGGGGAAGGCGAGGGCGAGGCCGAGGAGTCCCGCGCTGAGGTCGGCGTGGTCCTGGATCCAGGGCACGCGGGTCGCGAAGGAGCCGGTGACGGCGCCGTGCACGCAGAAGACGGCGGCCACGGCGTACCGCGCCCGCTTCAACTGTCGTACGTCGTAGACCACTTCACTCATCGATACTCCGCCCCTCCCAAGGTGCCGCCCCGCTACGGCGACGTAAACTATCAGGAACCCTGCCTGATAAATAGCAGCTTTATGGAAGGATCCCCGGCATGCCCGCATCACCGAGCACCGCCCGGGCCATCAACGACCGGCTCGCCCTGGGGCTCCTGCAGCGCGAAGGACCGCTGACGGCCAACCAGTTGAAGCAGCTGACCGGCCTCTCCCGGCCCTCGGTCGCCGACCTGGTCGAGCGCCTCCAGGGCTCAGGCCTGATCGCGGTCGTGGGGGAGGCGGGTGCCCAGCGCCGGGGGCCCAATGCCCGGCTGTACGGGATCGTCGCCGACCGGGCGCATCTCGCCGCGCTCGACGTACGCACCGGGGGCGTCTCCGTGGTCGTCACCGACCTGCTCGGCGCGGTGCTCGCCGAGGCCTCCGCGCCCATCGGCGGTGACACCGGAACCGAGCCCGCCGTCGCGCGGGCCGTCGCCCTCGTGGAGCGCACCGCGGGGGACGGCGGCGTCAAGCGGCTGCACACCGTGGCGATCGGCGCCCCCGGTCTCATCGACCCCGCCACCGGCGAACTGCGCGACACCACCTCGCTGCCCGCCTGGCACCGCCGCCTCGCCGGAGCCCTCCAGGAACGGCTCCCGGCCCGCGTGCTCGTGGAGAACGAGACCAACCTCGCCGCCCGCGCCGAACAGCGCGACGGCGCCGCCCACGACCGCGACACCTTCGTGCTCCTCTGGCTCGACGACGGCGTCGGCGCCGCCATCGTGCTCGGCGGCACCCTGCTGCGC
>NZ_BAAAUG010000124.1:36173-72383 GCF_039533825.1 Streptomyces rectiviolaceus | reverse complement strand
CCCCAGCGGGGGCGCGGGGCGCCGGGCGGCGTAGCGCGTGCGCTCGGCAGTGGGGGCCGTACCCCGCTGCCGGGGTGGGGCCCCGCTCTCACCGGCCCCCGCAGCACCCGCCGCCGAACAGGCCTCTCCCACCCACCCGCCCGTTCACCCCGCATCCTCACCTGAACGAACAAGCCTTTCCCACCCACCCGCCCGATTGCCCCGCAGTGCCGAGGGGTGGGTGGGCGGTGGGGGATTCGCATTGCGGATGGTGTGGGGAGAGGGTGCGGATGGGGTCGGCGATTCGCACAGACGGGGTGGGGGAGGGAGCATCGGCAGATTGCGACGCACCTGTAGTCGGCAGCGCTCGCGAGGGGACGTGCCGGTATGTCTGCCCGGAGCACGGTTCGCGGCGCTCCGGGGCCGAAGTAGCCCCGCGGCCACCGGACGATAGCGAGGACGGACATACCGGCGCGGCACCGTACCCACAGACAGACCCCGCCGCTGCACGCACGCACCCGAGGTCGGACATACCGGCGCGGCCCCGCCCCCACGCGGACCGTGCCCGTACCAGCCAAGGCCCGAGGGAGACCCTGATGCCTGAGAAGCACCCCCAGCCCCAGCAGCGTCAGTTGTTGCCCCTTGTCGGTGATGACCGGCAGGAGCTTCGGGCCGACTGTGGCAGTTGCTTTGGGCTCTGTTGCGTGGCGCTCACCTTCTCCAAGTCCTCGGACTTCCCCGTCAACAAGGCCGCCGGCACCCCCTGCACCAACCTCCAGCAGGACTTCCGCTGCGGCATCCACCAGAACCTGCGCCAGAAGGGCTTCTCGGGCTGCACGGTCTACGACTGCTTCGGCGCGGGACAGAAGGTCTCGCAGTCCACCTACGGCGGCACCGACTGGCGCCAGGACCCCGGCACCGCCCGCCAGATGTTCGACGTGTTCCCGGTGATGCGCCAACTCCACGAACTGCTCTGGTACTTGACCGAGGCGCTCACCCTGCCGCAGGCCAGCCCGATCAGCGCCGAGCTGCAGCGCGCCCTTGACAAGACCGAGCACCTCACCCAGGGCACCCCCGCCGCCATGGCTGAGACGGACGTGGCCGCACACCGTGAGGACGTCAACGTCCTCCTTCTGCGCACCAGCGACCTCGTGCGCGCGGACATCCGCCGGAAGAAGAAGGACCGCCGAGGAGCCGACCTCTTCGGCGCCCGCCTCAAGGGCGCCGACCTCCGAGGCGTGACCCTCCGCGGCGCCTACCTCATCGCCGCCGATCTCCGCGGCGCGGACCTCCGCCAAACCGACCTGATCGGCGCGGACTTCCGGGACGCGGACCTGCGGGGCGCGGACCTCACCGGCAGCATCTTCCTGACCCAGTCGCAGGTGAACGCGGCAAAGGGCGACGCAGAGACGAAGCTGCCCCCGTCCCTGTCACGCCCCACGCACTGGGGCTAGCTAGGACCTGCAGGCCACCGCCAAGTCAGGCACGCCTCACGTGTCGCACTCCAGCACCGTCCGGCACAGCGTGCACCGCGCCCGCATCCGCCCCCGGGCAGGCAGCCGGATCCGCTGCTGACACGTGGGGCAGGGGAACGAGACCCGCAGGGGCTCGGCCCCGCCTGACTCGAGCGAGAACGAGTACGCCCCACCCCGGGACGAGGCACCCACACCAACCCCAGCGCCAGCCCCAGCCCCCGCTCCACCGGAGCCCCGCTCCTGCGCGTACCGCCGATCCTTCGCGTACCGCCGCCGCCCCGCCCACCCCGCAGCCGTCAGCGGCGGCTGCTGTTCGTCGCGCCGGGCCTGGGCGAGACCCTTCGTATAGGCGGTGTACGCCTGCGCGCTGGTGAACCACGTCTCCGGCGCCTCACCGAAGGCGATGGCCCGCTTGGCCAGTACGTACCCGAACTCCTCCGGCGTGAGATACCCGAGCTTCTGTGACGAGGCGCCGTCCTCCCGATAGGCGTCCAGGAGGAGCCACCCCGCCCCCAGGTAGGCGGTGGCGGTGTCCGTGAGGATCTCGTTGTCGCGGGTGCCGGGGAACGCCAGATCGAGCCGGTGCAGATACACGTGCATGACCTCGTGGGCGAGTGCCGCGCCGATGTCCCTGCGGTGCGTGCGGAACCGGTCGTTGAGTTCGATGAAGTACTCGGGGCCCGCGGCCAGTTCGACGTACGCGGCGTGTTCCATCTCGCGGAAGCTGACGATCATGCGGGCGTCCGGCAGCCGGAGGTGTCGCACCATCTCGCGGGCCACCCGCTGCACGCCGAGATAGAGGTCGTCCTGGTCGGAGAAGGCGACGTCGGCGGGGGCGATGCTGGTTTCGAAGGTGTGGACGGTGTCGTACGACAAGCGTTTGTAGAGCGCGGTGATCGCGGAGCGCACCGTCTCCAGGTGGGGGTAGCCGTGCACCACCGGCCCGCCGTCCGCCACGCGCGCACCCCCAGAAGACGGTTCGAGTTGGCTCGGCTCGCCTCAACTCCGTTCCACTGTAAGGCGCATCCCCGCATCCCGAACCAGCCCACACGCGGGCCCATGGCCGAAAACCGCCCCTTGCTCTATGCGGACACCGATCTCCATAATCCGCAACAACGCTTTGGCGGGCTCATGCCATCCCTGGGCATCCTGTGGGGACGGCAGGGGCCCGCCACGCGTGCAACCCCCCACGAACCCCCCACGAAGGGAAGCCCGTTGAACACCAAGCTGCGTGGAGTCAAGAGAGCCGCCACCCTCGGTGCCATCGCCCTCGCCGCCGTCAGTCTCCAGCCCGTCGCCGCGTCAGCGGCCCCGCACCCCGGCCCCACCCCGGGTGAGCGCATCGTCGGTGGAACCCCCGCCGAGCAGGGCGAGTTCCCGTTCATGGTCCGTCTGTCGATGGGCTGTGGCGGCGCGCTGTACGCCCAGGACATCGTCCTGACCGCCGCCCACTGTGTGGACGGTTCGGGCGACAACACGAGCATCACCGCCACCGGTGGTGTCGTGGACCTGGAGAGCCCGGACGCGATCACCGTGAAGTCCACGAAGGTCCTGCAGGCGCCGGGCTACAACGGCAAGGGCAAGGACTGGGCGCTCATCAAGCTCGAGAAGCCGATCGACCAGCCCACGCTGAAGATCGCCAAGGACGACAAGCTCAACAACGGCGACTTCGACATCGCCGGTTGGGGTGCCGACAAGGAGGGTGGCCAGCAGCAGCGCTACCTGCTCAAGGCGAAGGTCCCGTTCGTGAGCGACGCGGACTGCGAGGCCGCGTACGGCGCCGACCTCACCCCCGGTGAGGAGCTCTGCGCCGGGAAGCTGGCGGAGGGCGGCACGGACACCTGCCAGGGTGACTCCGGTGGCCCCATGTTCCGTAAGGACGAGGCCGGGGAGTACGTCCAGGTCGGCATCGTCAGCTGGGGCAACGGGTGTGCGCGGCCCAAGTTCCCCGGGGTCTACACCGAGGTGTCGACGTTCGCCGGTGACATAGAGAAGGCGGCGTCGGAGCTCTGAGTTTCCGCTGGACGCGGGGTCTGACCAGTGTGGTTGGGCCCCGCGTTTTCTTTGTGGGGCCGCGTCGTGCAGCGGGCGGGGTCCGTCTGTGGGTGCGGGGCCGTGCCGGTATGTCCGTCCTCGCTATCGTCCGGTGCCCGCGTAGCTACTTCGGCTCCGGAGCGCCGCGAGCCGTGCTCCGGGCGGACATACCGGCACGTCCCCTCGCGTCTCGATGCCGACCGCGGGCGCGTGGGGGTCGAGACGCTACGGCTGGGGTCCCACCGCGGGGACCGCGGGGTAGTCGGTTGGGTGGGTGGGAAAGGTCCAAGTCCTGACTCTCCTTTGTCCATGGGCGCACAAGTCCCTTCCGGCGCAGGGTGACCGCACCGAGATCCGTCCCACGGAGGGGTGCCATGCAGCCGTCAGACACGTCCGGTCCAAGCCGCAGAGCCGTAGTCGCCACGGGCGCGTTGGCCGGTGTCAGCGTCGCCGTCGGCCTCGGGGGCGCCGCGCCCGCTTCGGCCAGGCCCGCTGCCGCCGGCGAAGCCGTGATCCGCTCCGCCGACCTCGAGGTGCGCGTCGCCACGGACTTCCCCCGCGTCGTCTCGTACACGGACCGAGCCACCAAGGCGGTCCTGTACGCGCAGCCGGAGGCCGTCACCACGCTCCTGGTGGACGACGTGACGCACACCCCGAAGGTGACCGTCACCACCGGGGACGACCGTGTCGCGTACGTCCTCGCGCTCGGCGGTGGCACCGCCATCACCGTCGAGATCGCCGTCGAGGGGCGCCAAGTGCAGTGGCGCGTCACGGAGATCGAGGACAGCGACGCGCTGCGCGTCGGCACCCTCCGCATCCCCGGCCTCGCCCTTCTCTCCGTACGCAGCGATCAGCCGGGCGCCACCCTCCTCGCGGCCAAGGTCCAGCTCGACAAGGCCAAGAGCGGGGACACCGAGGTCAAGCTCATCCCGGACACCGCCGCTGAGGCGGCCACCGGATGTGCCTACGCCGTCGTCGCGCACGACGCGCTGGGTGGTGCCGTCGAGACCAACACCGTCTACGACAAGCCCACCACCGAGGCGGGAACGACCTGGGACAACGGCAGGCTGTGGCGGGAGACCGTCAGGAAGAGCGGGTACGTGGAGGCCCGGCTCGTCCCCGGCCAGTGGACGCACCGCGCGGCCACCGCGGCCGTCGGCGACACCGAGCCCCTTCCGTACGCCACCGTCGTCATCACCGGCGACCGCAACGGCGACGGCAAGGTCGACTGGCAGGACGCCGCCATCGCGTTCCGCGACATCATGGTGAAGCCGCTCGGCGCGGACGAGCAGCATCTGCGCGTCGTCCCGCACATTCCGTTCAACTTCGCCTCGCAGGCGACGAATCCGTTTCTGGCCACGCTCGACAACGTCAAGCGGATCCACCTGGCCACGGACGGCCTGCGGCAGTACACGCTGCTCAAGGGCTATCAGTCCGAGGGGCACGACTCCGCGCATCCCGACTACGCGGGCAACTACAACACGCGTGCGGGTGGGCTCGAAGACCTCAATACCCTGGTCAGGGAAGGCAAGAAGTGGAACAGCGACTTCAGCGTGCATGTGAACGCCACGGAGTCCTATCCCGTCGCGAACGCCTTCTCCGAAAAACTCGTCGACAAGGCCAATGAGCAGTGGGACTGGCTGGATCAGAGCTATCGCATCGATCAGCGTCGGGACCTGGTGTCGGGCGACATCGTCAAGCGGTTCGCCGATCTGCGGGACGAGGCCGACGGCGCGCTCAACGCTCTCTACATCGATGTGTTCCGTGAGTCCGGCTGGACCTCCGACCGGCTGCAGCGCGCACTGCGCGAGCAGGGCTGGATCGTCACCAGTGAATGGGGGCACGGCTTCGAGCGCTCGTCGGTCTGGTCGCACTGGGCGACGGAACCGGATTACGGTCCCGATACCTCGCGGGGCATCAATTCCCGCCTGATCCGCTTCATCCGGAACCACCAGAAGGATGTTTTCGCCGACAAGTGGCCGACCCTTCTGGGCATTGCTCGCATGGGCAACTTCGAAGGGTGGGTCGGCAAGACCGACTGGACCTATTTCTACGATCTGATCTGGACCGACTCGCTGCCCGCGAAGTATCTCCAGGCCTATCCCATCAAGACCTGGGGCGAGCACGAGATCAGTTTCTTCGGGGCGGGCGGGACGAAGGTCTCCGACACCGGCGGCACCCGTCGGATCGTCACCGATGGCCGAGTCGTCTACGACGGCGGCAGCTATCTGCTTCCCTGGGAGCCCCGCAAGGCCACCGACCCCGGCAAGCTCTACCACTACAACCCCAAGGGTGGTAAGGGGAGTTGGCAGCTGCCGCGAGGGTGGGCCGGGCTCGGCAAGGTCGCGTTGTATCGGCTCACCGACCAAGGGCGGGTCTTCGTCGCCGATGTCCCGGTGCGTGGCGGCAAGGTGACCATCGACGCCAAGGCCAAGCAGCCCTACGTCCTCTACCGTCGGCGCGCCGCCGCACTGCCCGACCCCGGCTGGGGCCAGGCCACACCTCTGCACGACCCCGGTTTCAACTCCGGCTCTCTGCGGGGCTGGAACGTCACCGGGCCCGCATCCGTCGAGCTCAGCGAGCTCGGTGACCACGAACTCGTCGTCGCGTCGGGCGGCAAGGCCGCCGTCGGTCAGCGGCTGCGCCGCCTGAAGGCGGGAGCGTACGTCGCCTCCGTGCAGGTCGAGGTCGGCGAGAAGGCCGGCGACGAGCGGAAGGCCACCTTGGAAGTGCGCACCGCCGACGGTGTCACCGCGGCCAACTGGACGCGGACCTCCACGGCGGGCAACTACGTGGCGGCCGACCGCAAGCACGGCACCCGCTTCCAGCGGATGTTCGTGCCCTTCACCGTCCCCGAGGGCGGTGGACCGGCCGAGCTGACGCTCCGGGCCGACGCGGGCCACGCGCGCGTGCGCTTCGACAACGTACGCATCGTCTCCGTGACGCGTGGCGGCGCCCCCGAAGGCATCGCCTCCGAGGACTTCGAGCAGGTGCCGCAGGGCTGGGGGCCGTTCGTGAAGGGGGACGCGGGGGATGTCACCGACCCGCGTACGCACATCGCGCAACGGCACTCCCCGTACACGCAGCGCGGCTGGAACGGCAAGGTGATCGACGACGTCATCGACGGCGGGCAGTCCCTGAAGTCCCGCGGCGAGAACGCCGGGCTCGTCTACCGCACCGTTCCGCACACCGCCCGCTTCGAGGCGGGCAAGCGCTACCGCGTCTCCTTCCGGTACGAGAACGAGAAGGCGGGGCAGTACGCGTGGATCACCGCCGTCGATGAGCCCGCGGCCCGTGAGATCGACCGCAAGGAGCTGCCGGTCGCGACCGAACCGACGGTCCTGACCTACGAGTTCACCGCCCCTGCCAAGGGCGAGGCCTGGGTCGGGCTGCGCAAGAGCGGGGACGACGGCACCGCGGAGTTCGTCCTGGACGCCTTCGACGTACGCGAGGTCTGAGGGTGAGGGTGCCGGAGAGGCTGTGAACAGCCTCTCCGGCTCTCCGGCTTTCCAGGAAGACTTCGGCGGATCCGCTAGATGTCGCTGCCGGGGAGGGGGAGAGGGAGGGGGAGCGCGAGGGGCGGGATCGGGGAGAGGGAGACCGTTCCCGCATCCGTCCCTTCGAGCTCCAGCACCCAGACCTCGTTCGTACCCTCCCGCAGCACCGGCCCGGGGACGTACAGCGAGGTCTGCGGGCCCACCGACCAGTAGCGGCCCACATTGAAGCCGTTCACCCACGCGAACCCCCGTGTCCAGGAGGGGAGTTGGAGGGTCGCGTCGCCAGGTCCGCGCACCTCGACCGTGCCGCGGTACAGGCCGGGCCGACCCTTCGGTGCCTCTCCGGCCGCCGGAACGGCCCGCACGGCCTTCGCCGAGGAGAACGCGTCGAGCCGCAGCCCCCTGGCCCTCACCCCGTGCAAGTACTGCCGCTCATGCAGCACCCCACCGGTGACGCCCTTCGCCTCGCCGGTCCGTGGCCCGTAGTTGACCCTCCCCAGGGACTCCACCCACAGCTCCACGCGCGCGTGCCCCGCGACAGGCTCGGGCAGGGTCGGCTCCTCCTCGGTGAGGACTCCGGCCCGCACCCCGTCCACGTACACCACCGCCCGGTCCCGCAGCCCTCGCACACTCAGCGGGTACGGCCGCCGCGGGCCGGGCACCGTCAGCGAGTACTGGACCAGGCCGCGGTCGACATCGAGCTCTTCGAAGGTGGGCGGTACGGCGTACTCCGCCAAGGGGCCGCCGAGCGACTCCATGACGGCGGACAGGGGTGCCCACTGCGCGAGGCCGGCCGCGGCGTGCTCCCCGAGCGAGGGCGGCGGTGCGGGCAGCTCCGGCAGCGGGCCTTCCGCGTACGGGGCGAGCACCTCACGGAAGCGCCAGAACTTCTCCGTGGGACGCCCGAACTCGTCGATGGGCGCGTCGTAGTCGTACGAGGTGACGTCCGGCTCCAGGACGCCGTCGTGCAGCGCGCCGCCGCCCCGGTTCGCCCCCGCCCACCCGGCGAAGTTCGTGCCGCCGTGCGCCATGTAGAGGTTGACCGAGGCCCCGCACTCCAGGATCTCGCGCAACGCGTCCGCCGCGTCCGCCGCGTCCCGTACGACGTGCTCGGCGCCCCAGTGGTCGAACCAGCCGCACCAGAACTCCATGCACATCAGCGGCCCCTTGGGGCGGTGCCTGCGCAGCGTCTCGAAGCCCGCGCGGGCCTGCGAGCCGAAGTTGGCCGTCGCCAGGACACCGGGGACGGACCCGCCGGTGAGCATGTGGTCCTCGGGGCCGTCGGAGGTGAACAGCGGCGCGCTCACGCCCTCGGAGCGCAGCAGCTCGGTGAGGTGGCGGAGGTAGACCTGGTCCGAGCCGTAGCTGCCGTACTCGTTCTCCACCTGCACCATGATCACGGGGCCGCCCCGGTCGTGCTGGCGCGGGACGACCTGCGTCATCAGGCGGCCGAACCACCGGTCCACATGCCCCAGGTACTCCGCGTCGCGGGTACGCGCGCGTGCCCCCACCGCGCCCGTCAGCCAGTGCGGAAGGCCGCCGTTCTCCCACTCGGCGCAGATGTAGGGCCCCGGCCGGACGATCGCCCACAGGCCCGCGTCGTGGGCGGCGTCCAGGAAGCGGCCGAGCGCCTCGACGTCGCTGAACTCTCCCGGGCGCGGCTCGTGCAGGTTCCACGGGACGTACGTCTCCACGCAGTTGAGCCCCATCGCGCGCAGCATCGAGAGGCGGTGGCCCCACTGCGCCTCGTGCACCCGGAAGTAGTGCAGCGCACCGGAGAGCAGCCGTACGGGCCGCCCGTCCAGTTCGAAATCGTCCTCGCCCACCCTGAAGCCGTTCATCGTGTCCCTGAATCCCTCTCGCTCACCACTGATCAGCCACGATCACCTCTGGCGGGCGGCAGGGTCCATGGACAAAGATCTAGGCGGGTTGGACGCAGCGAGCGGGCCGCGGCCCGGACGGAAGGGGCAAAAGCGGATGTACCACACGTGGATGCGGTATTTCACGCCGAGCCCGGCCCACCACCGCCTCGGCCTCGCCTGCCTCGGGGTGGGCCTGCAGCACGGCGTCCTGCCGACCGTGGGCCCGCGCACCCTCGACCACCACGTCGCCGTCGTCGTGAGCGCGGGCGGCGGCTGGTTCCAGGGGCCCGACGGAAGACGTACGACGGTGACGGCGCCCGCGCTGATCTGGCTGACCCCCGGAGTGCGCCACCACTACGGACCCGACCCGGAGAGCGGCTGGGACGAGTGCTTCGTCGACTTCACAGGGCCCGCCACCGCGACGTACACCGAACTCGGCTACATAGAACCCAGCAGGCCCGTGGTGCCCCTCTCGGACGCGACCGGCGCGCGGGCCGCCGTCGGGCGCATCGCGCGCGCGGCACGGCGCGGCAACCCGCTCCTGGAGGTCGAGACGGGCGCCGCCGTCCATGAACTCCTCGTCGCGCTGCGCCGGGCCCGCGCCGACATCGCCCCCGACGGCGACCCGGTCCTGCAGTCCCTGGCCCGCGACGCCTTCCAGCCACTTTCCGTCGCCGAACACGCGGCACGGCACGGCATGACACCCGCGGAACTGCGCACGGCGGTACGCAGGGGCGCGGGCTGCAGCCCCAAGGACTATCTCCTCGGCATCCGCCTAGGGCGCGCCAAGGAGCTGCTCGCCGCCACGGAGCTGCCGGTCGCGGCCGTCGCGCGCCGCGTCGGATACGACGACCCCGCGTACTTCTCGCGGCTGTTCACGCGCCGCGTGGGAATGGCGCCCGTCCGCTTCCGCGAACAGCAGGGACGCACGGTCCCCGGCGGCTGGTCGCAGCAGATTCCCGACCCCGACCACCCGCCGATTTTGCGCTCTTCCGCCGTCGGCGGCGAAGGACCGGCAACGTAGGCTCGTGGACCATGACCACCAGCCACACGAGTGACGCGAACGGGGCCGGGACCGCGGACGAGGCCGTGCGCGCCGAACTCGCCCGCCTGCGCGACAGCATCGACAACATCGACGCGGCCGTCGTCCACATGCTCGCCGAGCGCTTCAAGTGCACCCAGCAGGTCGGCCATCTCAAGGCCAACCACCACCTCCCGCCCGCCGACCCGGACCGCGAGGCCCGCCAGATCGCCAGGCTGCGTCAGCTCGCGGAGAACGCGAAGCTGGATCCGGCGTTCGCCGAGAAGCTCCTGAACTTCATCATCGCCGAGGTCATCCGCCACCACGAGACGATCGCCAAGTCGTCGTGACGGGGACCAGCAGGACCGCTTGTCAGTGACATCGGGCAGCATGGACCCATGTCCGTACTGACGCGCGACGAAGCGCAGAGCCGAGCCGGTCTCATCGACGTCCAGCGGTACACGGTCGAGCTCGACCTGACCCGGGGAGCCGAGAACTTCGACTCCCGCACCGTCATCCGGTTCACGGCGCTCGGGGAGCCCCCGGCCACGGTCGACACCTTCGTCGAGCTCAAGCCCGCCGAGCTGCGCTCCGTCACCCTCGACGGGCGGCCGCTCGACCCGGCGGGCCTCGTCGAGAACCGGCTCGCGCTCACCGGACTCACCGCGGGCGAGCACGAACTGCGCGTCGACGCGGCCATGAGCTACTCGCACACCGGCGAGGGCATGCACCGCTTCACCGACCCCACGGACGGCGAGACGTACACGTACACGCAGCTGTTCATGGAGGACGTGCAGCGCGTCTTCGCCGCCTTCGACCAGCCCGACCTGAAGTCCGTGTTCGAGCTGACCGTCACCGCCCCGCAGGGCTGGACGGTCCTCGCCAACGGCGTGACCGAGCACGTGGGCGGCGGTACGTGGCGGGCCGCGCCCACCCCGCTGATCTCCACGTACCTCGTCGCCGTCGCCGCAGGACCCTGGCACTCGGTCCGCACCGAACACCGCGGGCTGCCCTTCGGCATCCACTGCCGCCGCTCGCTCGCGCCCTTCCTGGAGGCCGACGCGGACGAGATCCTCGACGTCACGCGCGCGTGCTACGACCGGTACCACGAGAAGTTCGAGGAGCCCTACCCCTTCGACTCGTACGACCAGGCGTTCGTCCCGGAGTTCAACGCCGGCGCGATGGAGAACCCCGGACTCGTCACCTTCCGCGACGAGTTCATCTACCGCTCCGCCGTCACCGAGACCGAGCGGCAGACCCGCGCCATGGTCATCGCCCACGAGATGGCCCACATGTGGTTCGGCGACCTCGTCACCCTCAGGTGGTGGGACGACATCTGGCTGAACGAGTCCTTCGCCGAGTACATGGGCTTCCAGACCACCGCCGAAGCCACCCGCTTCACGGACACCTGGACCGACTTCGGCGTCGCCCGCAAGGCATGGGGGTACGACGCCGATCAGCGCCCCTCCACCCACCCCGTCGCACCCGACCCGGATGCCGTGCCCGACACCGCGTCCGCGATGCTCAACTTCGACGGCATCTCGTACGCCAAGGGCGCATCCGCCCTGCGCCAACTCGTCGCCTGGCTGGGCGAGAAGGACTTCCTCGCCGGCATCAACACCCACATCGCCCGGCACAAGTTCGCGAACGCCACGCTCGCCGACTTCATCGATTCCCTGGCCCACAACACCGACCGCGACGTGCACGGATGGGCCGAGGCCTGGCTGCGCACGACCGGCGTCGACACGCTCACGTCGACGGTCACGCACGACGCCCGGGAGTGGACCCTCGCCGTCGACCGCGAAGGCAGCCGCCCCCACCGCGTCGCCGTCGGGGTATACGACCGCGACCTCACCGACACCCAGGGCCTGGTCCTGCGCGAGCGGTACGAGACGGACGTCCCCCACTCCGGGTCCTCCGCGCCGCCGCGTGACGGCGGGCGCCCCGCCCTGATCGTCCCGAACGACCAGGACCTCACGTACACCAAGATCCGCCTCGACGAGGCCTCGATGGAGACGGCCCTGCGCAGCCTCTCCCGCGTCCCCGACGCCCTCACCCGCGCCGTCCTGTGGAACAGCCTGCGCGACATGGTCCGCGACGGTGAACTCGAGTGCACCACCTACCTCGAGACGGCCCGCGCGCATCTCCCCGAGGAGACCGACCTCGCCCTCGTCCAGGGCGTCCTGGCCTTCGCCACCACCCACGTCGCGGGCCGCTTCCTGCCCCCGGACCTGCGGACCACCGCCCTCACCACCCTCACCGAGCTGTGCCGCGACCTGATCCGGCGCACGGAGGACGGCTCACACCCGGGCCTGCGGCTCACCGCCGTGCGCGGCTTCATCGACGTGGCGACGCGGCCCGACCCGCTCCAGGAGTGGCTCACCGAGGGCACCGTCCCCGGCGGCCCCGAGCTCGACCCCGAGCTGCGCTGGCGCGTCCTGACCCGCCTGGCCGTCCTCGGCGGGGCCGACGAGTCCGCGATCGCCGCCGAGCTGGAGCGCGACCCCAGCGCCACCGGGCAGGAAGGCGCGGCCCGCTGCCGTGCCGCGCTGCCCGACCCGGAGGCCAAGCGCCGCGCGTGGGAGTCGATGTTCGCCTCCGACGACCTCTCCAACTACCTCCTCACCGCCACCGCCCAGGGCTTCTGGCAGCCCGAACAGGCCGATCTCGTACGGGAGTACATCCCCCGCTACTACGAGGACGCGGTAGCCCTCGCGGCCCGGCGTGGCCCCGCCATCGCCGACGTCGCCGGACGGTGGGCCTTCCCCGCCTCCTCGGTGGACGCCGAGACGCTCCGTCTGGGCGAGGAGTGCCTCCGCGACGCCGCCCCCATCCCCGCCCTACGCCGCAAGCTGGCCGACCAACTGGACGACCTGGCAAGGGCATTGCGGGTCAGAGAGACACAAGCCTGAGCCAAGAGCGCCCCGAAGGGGGCGCGAGAAACGGCGCGACCAGCGACAAAGCACCCGCAGTCGAATCCCGCCCACCCGTGCGGAGCGCTTAGCAGCCCTGCCCGCGCCGACACGCTTTCTCCGCACGGCAGTACCACTTTCGGGTCTGGATCGTTGAGCTCTCCGGGCGTGCCGTCTGCTCGGCAGACAGGCTGGTGACCCCGTTCGCGCGCACCCGAAGGACGTCGCCCATGAGCACTCCGCCGCCCCTCGCCGGAGGAGCCCAAGGACCCGACGCGCTGCGGCCGTTGCTCACCGCCACCCTGGACGCCCTGCGCACCGGGGAGACCGCCCGCGGTGGGCCGCTCCCCGCGGGCGGCCCCACCGCCGTAGCCGCCCGGGTGCGCGAAGCCACCGGCGAGGTCCTGCCCGACCAGGGTGAAGGCGCCGAAGCGGCCCTGCGCACGCTGGTCCACGCGCTCGCCGAAGGCGCGGCCGACCCCGCGGACGCCCTGTGCGCCGCCCACCTGCACTGCCCGCCGCTCGCCCTGGCCGTCGCCGCCGACCTGGCCGCGTCCGCGCTCAACCCCTCCATGGACTCCTGGGACCAGGCCCCCGCCGCCTCGGAGATCGAGACCCTGGTCACCCGCGCCCTCGCGGCAGAGGCCTATGGAACCGGCAGGGGAGACGCCCTCGTCACCACCGGCGGCACCGAGTCCAACCAGCTCGCCCTGCTCCTCGCCCGCGAGCGCACCGCGGCGCACGGCCCCGTCCAGATCGTCGTGGGGGAGAACGCCCACCACTCGCTGGGCCGCGCCACCTGGCTCCTCGGCATGCCGGAACCGGTCACCGTCCCCGCGCCCGCCGGTGTCCTCGACCCGGCCGCGCTCGACGAGGCGCTGTCCGAACTCACGGGACCGCCGGGCACGTTCCTCGTCGCCGCCACCGCGGGCACCACCGACGCAGGCCTCATCGACCCCATCGGCCAGATCGCCGACCTCTGCGCGGACCACGGCGCCCGCCTGCACGTCGACGCCGCGTACGGCGGTCCGCTCCTCTTCAGCGACGTACGAAGAGCGCTCCTGCACGGCATGGAGCGCGCCGACAGCGTCACGTTCGACCTGCACAAGCTCGGCTGGCAGCCCGTCGCCGCCGGCCTCCTCCTGGTCCGCGACGCACGCGACCTCGCGGCACTCGGCCACCATGCCGACTACCTCAACGCGGACGACGACACCGAAGCGGGCCTCCCCGACCTCCTCGGCCGCTCCCTGCGCACCACGCGGCGGCCCGACGTACTGAAGATCGCCGTCACCCTCAAGGCCCTCGGGCGGCAGGGGATCGGTGACCTCGTCGATCAAGTCTGCGCACAGGCACTGGAGTTCGCCGCGCTCGTCGCCGCGCACCCCGGATTCGAGCTGTACGACCGGCCCGTCATCAGCACGGTCCTGTTCCGGCCCGTCGGCGCCGACGACGACCACATCGCGTACGTCCGCCGGGAGCTGCTCGGCCAAGGCCGCGCCGTGCTCGGCCGGGCCAGGATCGACGGACGCCGCTGGCTCAAGGCCACCCTGCTCAACCCCCACACCCGGCCCGGCGACCTCGCCGAGCTGCTGAAGCTCGTGGAAGGAACCACCCCCCGATGACCGGCCAGAACGACAAGCCCGCCCCGCCGCTCACCACACCCGAGGAACCCCGGGACCTGGTCGGCATCGGCATCGGCCCCTTCAACCTCTCGCTCGCCGCCCTCGCCCAGCCCCTGGCCGGTCTCGACGCCGCCTTCTACGAACAGCGGCCCGGCTTCCACTGGCACCCGGGGCTCCTCATCGACGGCGCAAGCCTCCAAGTGCCCTTCCTCGCCGACCTGGTGACCCTCGCCGACCCGGCAAACCCCTGGTCCTTCCTCAGCTACCTCAAGAGCCGCGAGCGGCTCTTCCCCTTCTACTTCTCCGAGCGGTTCCACATCCAGCGCGCCGAGTACGACGCGTACTGCCGCTGGGTCAGCGAGAACCTGCCTGGACTGCACTTCGGGCACCAGGTCGACGCCGTGCGCTGGAACCCCGAACGGGACCTCTTCGAGGTCGACTTCACGCAGCTCGACGCCGAGGGGGAGGCCGAGGCGCTCGGCCGGACGTACACGAAGAACATCGCCGTCGGCGTCGGCACCGCGCCCCACGTCCCCGAACCCCTGAAGCCCCTCGCGGACGCCCCCACCGTCCCCGTGATCCACTCCGCGGACTATCTCCTGCACCGCGACCGGCTGCTCGCCGCCGACCACATCACCGTCATCGGCTCGGGCCAGTCCGGCGCCGAGGTCTTCCTCGACCTGCTCAAGCACCGCCCGGTGGGCGCCGAGAAGATCCACTGGCTCGCCCGCACCGAGGCCTTCGCGCCCATGGAGTACTCCAAGCTCGGCCTGGAGCACTTCACGCCGGACTACACCCGCTACTTCCACTCCCTGCCCGAATCCATGCGCGACGGCCTCGTCCCCCGTCAGTGGCAGCTCCACAAGGGCATCGACGCCGACACCATCGCCGCCATCCACGACGAGCTCTACCAGCGCACCCTGCACGGCGGCTGGCCCGACGCCGTCCTCACCCCCGGTGTCTCCGTGCGCACCGCGGGCCGCGTCGCCACCACCCGCGTGGAACTCCACCTGGAACACCTCCAGCAGGGCACCCGCTCCCGCCTCACCACGGACGCGGTCGTCCTCGCCACCGGCTACCGCGAGCGCCCGCTCGACCAGCTCCTCGCGGGCCTCGACGCCTACATCCGCCGGGACTCCTCGGAGCGCCCCCGCGTCGACGAGCAGTACCGCCTCGTCCTCGACCCCTCAATCACCGGCGGCGGCAGCAACGTCTACGTACAGAACGCCGAGCGCCACACCCACGGCGTCGGCGCCCCCGACCTGGGCCTCGCCGCCTGGCGCAGCGCCACCATCCTCAACACCCTGACGGGGGCGTCCCCATACCCGCTGCCGCAGCGCACCGCGTTCACCAGCTTCGGGCTCCAGGAATCCCAGGCCCGCACCGCCGCCGGCCTCATCGGCGAGCAGCGCGGAAACCTGGTACCCCTCAAGAGCTGAAGGTCAGAAGACCGGAGTGCCGTCCCGGGTCAGCTTCCAGTCCACCGACGCGAACCGGGCCGGGTCGACCGTGCCCTTCGCCTGCACCCACTGGATGATCGTGTTCCGGATCTCGTCCGAGTTCGCCCACAGCTGCTTGGCGCCCGCGATGTGCGGGAAGTTACCGCCGCCGCTGGCACGGTAGTTGTTGACGGCGAGCACGAACTCGGCCTTCGGGTCGATCTCCTTGCCGTCGAAGCTCAGCTTCACGATCCGCGAGCCCGCGGCCTTGGCGATGTCGATCTCGTACGTCACGCCGTACAGCGCATCGTAGTTGTAGTCCGGGATGTTGTCCGCGTTCGTCAGCTTCGCCGGGTCCACCGGGGCGCCGGCCGCCGTTCGGACGTAGTAGCGCGCCGAGAACTCCAGGTACGCCTTCAGCTGCGCACCCGTGATGAGCCGCGCCTCAAGGGTGTTCTCGAACGGGTAGAGCCCCGCCGCGTCCTTGATCGTCACCTCGCCCGCCGGGACACCCGCCGTGCGCGAGAAGCACGAGGCCTGCGAGAGCACGGGGAGCGCCGCGTACTGGCCGCCCTTGAGCGCCTCCTTGACCGTCTCCGCCTGGACATGGCTGATCAGGTCGATGATCGCGACATCCTTGTACGGGCCTTCGGCCGTGCTCATCGCCTGCGTCGACGTGCCGATGACCTGGTTGACGTACGCGACGACCTTCTTTTGCTCGTCCGCGAGGAGCTTGGTGACCTTCGCGTCCTCCGCCGCCGTATTGGAGTTGAGGACCTCCGCGCCCACCTTCTCCACCGTCCAGCGGCCCTTGGCCCACACCAGGTCGAAGTCGAAGAGGGTGAGGCGCTGGCCCCACTTCAGCGGCTCGGACAGGACGACCTTCTTGCCGGTCTCCTTGTTCTCCACGAAGTACTCGGGGATCTCCGTGTGCGCGTGCCCGACCAGGATCGCGTCGATGCCGGGCACCTGCTCGGCCACCAGACCTGCCGCGTTCTCGATGTACGGGAGCTGGTCGCCGTACGAGGACGTGCCGCTGGAACCGGAGTGCGCCGACACGATCACCACGTCCGCGCCCATGGACCGCAGCTTCGGCACCCACTTCGCCGCCTGCTCCTCCAGACCCGGGAACGTCATCTTGCCCTGGACGTTCGCCTTGTCCCAGATCGCGATGCCGGGGTTCGTCAGACCCAGGACCGCCACCTTCACGTCGCGGCCGTGCGGGGTGCGCAGGCGCTTCATGAAGTACGGCGGGAAAGCGGGCTTCTGCGTCTTCGCGTCGAGGGCGTTGGCGCCGAGGAGCGGGAATTCGCACTGCTCCTCGAACTTCCGCAGAACGGGAATGCCGTAATTGAACTCGTGATTGCCGAGCGCCGCGGCGTCGTAGCCGATGCTGTTCATCGCCTGCGCCATCGGATGGACCGGGCCGCGTTCCGCGGTGATCGGGTCGATCTTGGCGTAGTAGTACGAGAGCTGGGTGCCCTGAATGGTGTCGCCCGCGTCGATGAGAAGCGTGTTGCGGCGGCCTCTCTCCTCGCGGATCTCGTTCACGAGGGTGGAGATCTTCGCAAGGCCCACGTCGTTGTGGTCCTTGTCGTCGAACTCCTTGTCCGTGAAGTAGTCCCAGTTGAAGACGTTGCCGTGCAGGTCCGTCGTGCCCATGACGGTGAACGAGTACCGCTTCTTCCGCTTGGCGGGCTTCCCGGGCGCCTGCGCCGATGCGGAGGGCGCGGCGGCCACGCCGCCCGCGAGCGCCACGCCCGTGGCGGCGGCGGACTTGCCCAGGAACTTCCGGCGGTTCAGCGGCATTTCGTACTCCCCTTGGACCCATGACCGATCGATGTAACGCGCGTAGATTCTGACCCCGACCGCCCCATCGGCAACAGACCCCGCAGGTTTCGATCCGATGACTGTCCGGTGCCGTGTCCCGATGTCTGTCCGGTGCCGCCCCCCAGTGCGAGAGTGGCCGCATGGACGAGACCAACCCCGAGACCACCCCCACCCCGGCCCCCTACGGCACCCCCGGCGCCCCCCGCCTGGCCGTCAAGGGCGAGGCGCACCTCGAGGTCGACCCCGAGATCGCCCGCATCGGCATCACCGTCAGCGCACGCGGCACCGACCGGCGCGACGCCCTGAACGACCTCACGCGCCGCAACGCCACCGTCATCGACCTCGTGAAGACGTACGGCGAATCCGTCGAGACGCTGGAGACCGGCGCCTTCTCCATCAGCCCCGAACTGACCAAGCACGGCCGCGGCGAACGCGTCCGCGCCTACCACGGCCGGGTCCACATCACCGCCGAGCTCACCGACTTCACCGCCCTCGGCGAGCTCACCACACGCCTCGCGGACCTCGAACTGACCCGCGTCGACGGCCCCTACTGGGCCCTGCGCCCCGACTCGCCCACCCACCGCGAAGCCCGCCAGCACGCGGTCAGGGAAGCGGTGCAGCGGGGCCGGGAGTACGCGCAGGCGCTGGGGACCACGCTCGCCGCCCTCGTCGAGCTCGCCGACATCGGCGCCGAGAACGCCCAGCCGTACGGCTACGGCGGCCCGACGCCCGCCATGCGCACCGTCGCGTACGGCGGCGCGGCCGACATGGGCCAGGAAGCCGCCCCCCTCGACCTCGAACCCCAGCGGCAACACGTCTACGCACAGGTCAACGCGCGCTTCACGATGACACCGCCGCAGCTGTAGCCACGGAAGGGATTTACACCGCGGGGCGCCCGGTAAATCGCTCATCAGAGCAGCGCCCCGCACAATTCAACACTTGTCAATAACCTTTCACGCAAAGGTTGTTGAGTAGTCATGCCCAGCCAATTCTCTACCGGCCGGTAAGGCCTAGGCTCGAAGCATGCGCCGAGCAAAAATCGTCTGCACCCTGGGCCCAGCCACCGACTCGTACGACCAGATCAAGGCACTGGTCGAAGCCGGAATGGACGTGGCCCGCTTCAACCTCAGTCACGGCACGTACGCCGAACACGAGGAGCGCTACCAGCGCGTACGGAAGGCTTCCGACGAGACCGGCCGCAGCGTCGGCGTCCTCGCGGACCTTCAAGGCCCGAAGATCCGCCTCGGCCGCTTCAGCGAAGGACCTGTACTCCTTGAACGGGGTGACGAGTTCACCATCACCGTCGAGGAGGGCGTCGAGGGCGACCGGCAGACCTGCGGCACGACCTACGACGGCCTCGCCGAGGACGTCACCCCCGGTGAGCGCATCCTCGTCGACGACGGCAAAGTGACCCTGGAGGTCACCGCGGTCGATGGTCCCCGCGTCACCACCACCGTGGTCGAGGGCGGCATGGTCTCCGACCACAAGGGACTCAACCTCCCCGGCGTCGCCGTCTCCGTACCCGCGCTCTCCGAGAAGGACGAGGCGGACCTGCGCTGGGCCCTGCGTTCAGGATTCGACGTCATCGCCCTGTCCTTCGTCCGCAGCGGACGCGACATCGAGGCCGTGCACCGCATCATGGACGAGGAAGGCCGCCGCCTCCCCGTCATCGCCAAGGTGGAGAAGCCGCAGGCCGTCGAGAACATCGACGACATCGTCGCCGCCTTCGACGCCATCATGGTCGCCCGTGGTGACCTGGGCGTCGAGATGCCGCTCGAACAGGTGCCGATCGTCCAGAAGCGCGCCATCAAGCTCGCCAAGCGGAACGCGAAGCCGGTCATCGTCGCGACCCAGATGCTCGACTCGATGATCGACAACTCCCGCCCCACGCGCGCCGAGGCCTCGGACGTCGCGAACGCCGTCATCGACGGCACGGACGCGGTGATGCTCTCCGGCGAGACCAGCGTCGGCAAGTACCCCATCGAGACGGTCCGCACGATGGGCCGCATCGTCGAGGCCGCCGAAGAGGACATCCTCGCCAAGGGCCTTCCGCCGCTGACCGAGCGGAACAAGCCCCGGACCCAGGCCGGCGCCGTGGCCCGCGCCGCCGCCGAGATGGGCGACTTCCTCGGCGCCAAGTTCCTCGTGGCCTTCACGCAGTCCGGCGACACGGTCCGCCGCCTCTCGCGCTACCGCTCGCCGATCCCGCTGCTCGCCTTCACCCCGGACCGGGCCACACGCTCGCAGCTCAACCTCACCTGGGGCGTGGAGACCTTCCTCGGCCCGCACGTCGAATCCACCGACGCCATGGTCCGCCAGGTCGACGAGCTGCTCCTGAAGTTCGGGCGCTGCGAGAAGGGCGACGTGGTGGTCATCACCGCGGGATCCCCGCCCGGAGTCGCCGGCTCCACCAACCTCGTACGCATCCACCACATCGGCGAGGACGACAGCCCCACGTAGGCGGATCGTGTACGTGGAACGAGGGGCCGCTCCGGGGGGAGCGGCCCCTCGCTTTTGTGCGAGCGTGTCCAGGGCGTCACGATGGCTAGGGCGTCACGATCGCGAAACTCGGGTCCGGCTTGTCCACCACGCCGAGCAGGTCGGTGAGGAGTTTCGTGTCCCCCTCGACCTTGATGTCACCCAGCCCCTTGCCGCCCAGCATCGCGAGCAGCTGAGGCTTGGTCATCGTCAGCGTGACGCCCGCGTCCGGATCCCTCTTCGCATCGCTGCGGTACGTCAACACGCCGTTCCGCAAGGTCAGATGCCAGACCTTCCCCAGCGCCGGAAGGCTCCAGTCCATCCGCAGCTTCAGGTCCCACGCCTTCGGGCCGTTCACGCGGACAGCCACCGAGTCGATGAGCTGGTCCACGGAGAGCGCCATCAGCATGTCCGCGCTCGCCACGGAGGTGGGGGAGTCCTGTACGCCTTCGCGCAGCTCCTGGGCGCCCGTCAGATAGAAGTTGCGCCACACGGCGTTCTCCGAGGCCTGGCCCAACTTGGTGTACAGCTTGGCCAGTTCGGACTTGGCGGCCTTGTGGCCGGGGTCCGCGAACACCACGTGGTTGAGCAGTGTCACCGCGAACCGCAGATCACCGCCGCCCGCGAACGCCTTGGCCTTCGCGACCGTCGCCGTGCGGCCCCCCATGGCCTTCACGTACCGCTTGGCCTCCTCGACCGGCGGGTGCTCCCACAGGTGCGCGGGATTCCCGTCGAACCAGCCCATGTACCGCTGGTAGATGCCCTTCACGTTATGGCTCAGCGACCCGTAATACCCGCGATTCGCCCACACGCCGGCGAGCGCGGGCGGCAACTCGATCTCCTCGGCGATCTCGCGTCCCGTCATCCCTCGATTGATCATCCGCAACGTCTGATCGTGCATGTACGCGTACAGATCCCGCTGCTGCTCAAGCAACTCCACGATCGTGTCGCCACCCCACGTAGGCCAGTGGTGCGAGGCGAAGGCGACATCTACTCGCCCGTCGAACAACACCACCGACTCATTCAGATAGTGCGCCCACTGCCGGGCGTCCCGCACCTGGGCGCCGCGCAACGTGATGATGTTGTGCATCGTGTGCGTCGCGTTCTCCGCCATGCAGACGGCACGCAGCTCGGGGAGCACGAAGTTCATCTCCGCGGGCGCCTCGGTCCCGGGCGTCATCTGGAACTCGAACTTCACCCCGTCGACGGTCTCGACCTGGCCGGTCTCGGTGATGTCCTTGGTAGGCGGGATCAACCCGATCGACCCCACCGAAACGGTCTGCCCGAGACCACAACCGATCTGCCCGGCAGGCGACTTGGGAAGCAGCGCGCCATACATGTACCCGGAGCGCCGCTGCATCGCCGTACCTGCGTAGACGTTCTCCGAAACGGCGTGCTCCATGAAACCCTCGGGCGCGAGGATCGGGACGTCGTCCCCCGCACCGTCCGGCAGCACACCGCGGCAGCCGCCGAAGTGGTCGACGTGCGGATGCGTGTAGACGAGCCCGGTGACCTTCTTGTCGCCGCGGTGCGCGCGGTAGAGCTTGAGCGCGGCGGCAGCGGTCTCCGCTGAGATCAGCGGATCGATGACGATGACACCGGTGTCGCCCTCGATGATCGTCATGTTCGACAGGTCGAGGCCGCGCACCTGGAAGACACGCTCCGTGACTTTGTAGAGCCCCTGCTTCGACACGAGCTGCGACTGCCGCCACAGGCTCTTGTGGGCGGACTTGGGGGCGTCCTTCTTGAGGAAGCCATACGCGTCGTTGTCCCAGACCACCTGCCCCTTGGCGTTCTTCACGATCCCCGGGGTGAGGGCGGCGATGAACCCCTTGTCGGCGTCGGCGAAGTCGTCCCCGCCCTTGCTCGTGCCCTCGCGGTCGATGGCGGAGGCGGTCTGAGGGTTCATGGCCACGGCCGCCGCAGCGGCACCCGCGGCAGCGGCGACGAAGCTGCGCCTGTTCAAGGGAGTCATGGGGGCGAAGATCGCAGCGGAGAACGCGGCGGGGCAAGGGTTCGCCGGGGATTTGGGGCAGCTCCCACGGCGGACCGAAAAGGGGAGTGACGCGTCCTATTGCGCGGGCGGCGCGAGGCGGGGTGCCGGGACCGGACGCGAGACCACTCGGCCACTGTCCGTGATGGGTGGTGGCAGTGCGTAACAAGAGAGCGGGTGCTCACGAAATTCGTGAGCACCCGCTCTTCCTGCGATGTGCCGGGTGCGGGATTCGAACCCGCAAGCCCTTTCAGGCAGAGGTGTTTGAGACCTCCGTGTATACCGTTCCACCAACCCGGCAGGCACTGCCGGAACTATACCGGGTCACCGTCGGACGCTGCAGCTAGGTAGGCTGCAGAGGCAGCAGTACCTGCCCGGCCCGCAACAAGGAGCCCCCGTGACTTCCCCCGAGTCGCCCCAGCCCGTAGCCGATGACGACGACAAGTCGCACGTGCCTCCGCTGACGACCCGTGTCGTCATCGCCGAGGACGAGGCTCTTATCCGGCTCGACCTCAAGGAGATGCTCGAGGAAGAGGGTTACACCGTCGTCGGCGAGGCCGGTGACGGTGAGAAAGCCGTCGAGCTGGCCCGCGAGCACAAGCCGGACCTGGTGATCCTGGACGTGAAGATGCCCGTCATGGACGGCATCTCGGCGGCCGAGAAGATCGCCGAGGAGTCCATCGCCCCGGTGCTCATGCTGACCGCGTTCTCGCAGCGTGACCTGGTCGAGCGGGCCAGGGACGCCGGTGCGATGGCGTATCTCGTGAAGCCCTTCAGCAAGACCGACGTCGTCCCGGCGATCGAGATGGCCGTCTCGCGCTTCACGGAGCTGAAGACGCTGGAGAAGGAGGTCGCCGACCTCACCCTGCGTCTGGAGACGCGGAAGCTGGTGGACCGCGCCAAGTCGATCCTGCAGACGGAGTACGGCCTGACGGAGCCCGCCGCGTTCCGCTGGATCCAGAAGACGTCGATGGACCGGCGTCTGTCGATGCAGCAGGTAGCGGAGGCGGTCATCGAGGACGCCGACGAGAAGAAGGCGGCGAAGGGGCAGTAGCCCCCGGCCCCGGCTCGCATACGTACGAGAAGGCCCGCACCCCGAAGCCGGGGTGCGGGCCTTCTCGTACGACGGGAGTCCTAGTCCTCGCCGAGGTACGCCTTCCGCACGGATTCGTCGTGCAGCAGGTTGTTCCCCGTACCGGACAGGACGATCTTGCCGACCTCCATGACATGACCGTGATCGGCGAGGGAGAGCGCCGCCTGGGCGTTCTGTTCGACGAGCAGAATGGTCGTGCCCTGGGACTTGAGCTCGGAGATGGTCGCCATGATCTTCTGCATCATGATCGGCGAAAGGCCCATGGAGGGTTCGTCGAGCATGAGCAGTTTCGGCTGGGACATCAGGGCGCGTCCCATGGCGAGCATTTGCTGCTCGCCGCCGGAGAGCGTGCCCGCCGCCTGCTTTCTGCGCTCCCCGAGAATCGGGAAGAGCTCGTAGGCGCGCGCGATGTCCTTTTCGATGGCCGATTTGTCGCTGCGCAGATATGCGCCGAGCCGCAGATTGTTCTCGATCGACATGCGCGGAAAGATGTGCCGGCCCTCGGGGGAGTGGGCGAGGCCGAGCGCGACGATCTGGTCGGCGCGGTATTTCCGCAGCGTTTTCCCGTTGAATTTGATGGAGCCGCCGACCGGCTTGAGGAGCCCGGAGAGCGTGCGCAGCGTGGTGGTCTTGCCTGCGCCGTTCGTGCCGATCAGGGTGACGACCTCGCCGGCCTCGACCTTGAACGAGATGCCCTTGACGGCTTCGATCTTGCCGTAGGCGACCTTGAGGTCCTCGACTTCGAGCAGTGCGGTCATCGGCTGTTCTCCTCGTTGCCCGTCGCGTCGGCCTCTGTGCTGCCGGGGGCACCTTCGAAGGGCTCGCCCAGGTAGGCGGCGATGACGCGGTCGTCCTGCTGGACGGTTTCACTGCTGCCCTCGACGAGTTTCTCGCCTTGGACGAGTACGGCCACGCGGTCGCACAGGTTGAAGATGAAGCGCATGTCGTGCTCGATGACGAGGACGGCGATGCCCATGTCCCGGATGGCGAGGACGAGTTCCTCGGTGGCGCGGGTCTCCTGCGGGTTCATGCCCGCGGTCGGCTCGTCCAGGAGGAGCAGGCCCGGCTCGCTCGCGAGCGCCCGGGCGATCTCCAGCTTGCGCTGCTCGCCGTAGGGCAGGTTGCGGGAGAGGTGTTCCGCCTTCTCGGCGAGGCCGACGAACTCGAGCAGTTCCAGGGCGCGGGCCTTGGACTTGGCCTCCGCCTTGTGGAAGCCGGGGCCGCGCAGGAGGGCCGACCAGAGGCCTTCCTTCGTACGCGTGTGGCGTCCGACGAGGACGTTCTCCAGGACCGTCATGTTGGCGAAGAGACGGATGTTCTGGAAGGTGCGGGCCACGCCGGCCGCGGTGACCTTGAAGGATTTGCTGGGCAGGACCTTGCCCTTGTACCGGACTTCGCCCTCGGTGGGGATGTAGAGGCCGGTGAGGCAGTTGAAGAAGGTGGTCTTGCCCGCGCCGTTGGGGCCGATGAGGCCGACGATCTCGCCGCTGTTGACGGTGAGGTCGACGGAGCGCACGGCGGTGAGGCCGCCGAAGCGCATCGTGACGCCCTTGGCGTCCAGGACAGTCTCTCCGGCCGGCGAGGCGGCGGCGCTGTCCTTGCTGGTGGTGGTGTCGGTGGTCATGGCTCAGGCCCCTGTCTTGCTGAGGACTGTGGGAGGCGGCGTGTCGCCGGGAGCCAGTTCGGCCTCGTGGAACTCGAGCTGGCGGCGGCGGTTGGGGATGAGGCCCTCGGGGCGGAAGCGCATGAGCAGTACGAGCGCGAGGCCGAAGGCGAAGAGCTGGTAGTCGCCCAGGAACGAGAGCTTGCTCGGGATGAGGTAGAGCAGCGCCGCGCCGACGAGGGGTCCGCTGATGGTGCCCATGCCGCCGAGGACGACCGCGGCGAGCAGGAACGCCGAGTTGGGCGGGACCGTGTTGGCGAACTGGTACTGCTCGGGCGTCACGGTGTAGGTGACGTGTGCCTGCACCGTGCCCGCGAGTCCGGCGAGCGTGGCGCCGAGCGCGAAGGCGATGAGCTTCACGCGGAAGCCGTTGATGCCCATGGCGAGCGCCGCGGTCTCGTCCTCGCGGATGGCGACCCAGGCGCGCCCGATGCGGGAGTCGCCGCTGCGCCTGAAGACCAGGACGACGACGAGGGTGATGAGCAGCATCAGGAAGAAGTAGTTCGCGAAACGGCCGATGGTGACGCCGAGGATGCTGTGCTCGATGCCCAGGTCGAAGCCCAGGATCTTGAGGTTCGGGATCGAGGAGATGCCGTTCGAGCCGTTGGTGATGTCCGGGCCCGACGTGCCGTCGGAGTTCATCGCGACGAGCCGGAAGATCTCACCGAAGCCGAGGGTGACGATGGCGAGGTAGTCGCCGCGCAGCCGCAGTGTCGGTGCGCCGATGAGCACGCCGAAGATGAGTGACGCGCCCGCGCCGACCAGGATCGCGCCCCAGAACGGCAGGTGGACGTCGAAGGGCGAGGACGGCGACCCGGAGACCATGGACGCCGCGTAGGCGCCGACGCCGAGGAAGGCGACGTATCCGAGGTCGAGGAGGCCCGCGAGGCCGACGACGATGTTCAGACCGAGCGCGACGGTGGCGAAGATGAGGATGTAGACGCCGATGGTGGCGTACTGGTCGTCGCTCTGCGTGAACGGGAAGGCCGCTGCGGCGACGAAGGCACCGATGAGTGTGATGTTGCGGTGCCGACCGGTGTACGTGGAGACCTGGGCGACGAGCCCGGCCTTGGACAGCGCCGCGAAGCTGAACGCGACGGTGACCAGGAAGCCGATGAAGAGCTCGTCGTACTCGGTGCCGATGCCGTAGGTGAAGACCAGGAGGCCCACCGAGAGCGCGGCGATGATGATCAGGATCTCGACGTAGCTGGGGAGCTTGCGCGGGCTGGCCGGGGCCTCGGCGGCGAAGGCGCCCTTGAAGATGATGATCGCGTTGCGCGCGCGGTGCTTGAACTGTTCGCTGCCGCTGTCCTCGGCGTCGACCGCGTAGGTGTGCGGCCGCTCGAAGGGCAGGGCGAGGGCGCCGATGAAGGCGCCGAGGGTGGCGATGGCGGCGACCCAGCCGCCGGGGTCGAGGTTGGCGAGGCCGCCGAGCTGGTAGCTGATCGAGATGATCGTGAACCAGGTGGTCGTGAAGGCGGCGAGCGCCGCGTACTTCAGCGCGGCGTCGGCTCCGCCGGGAGCCAGCGCCCGTACGCCCTTGACGCCGTACGAGGCGAGGCCGAAGAGCGTCGTCAGGATGCCGGCGATCAGGACGAGCACCTGGAGGCCGCCGGGGTATCCGTAGACGGTGAGGTCGCCGGGGAACGCCGCGGTCCAGGTCCACGCCATGAACGTGGAGATGATGGTGAGGATGCCGCCGCCGGTGGCCAGTGCGCGGGCGGGGCCCACGGGGATGGCGATGAGTCCGGTGGGGGTGTGGTCCTGCTTGGGGCTCGGCGCGTCGGCCGCAGTGGTCTGTGTGGTCATGGTTGTCACGCCCTGTCCGCGACGCGCTCGCCAAGGAGACCTTGTGGCCTGACGAGGAGTACGACGATGAGGAGTACGAAGGCCCAGACGTCGGCCCAGGACTGCCCGCCGAGCTGGCTCATGCCGGGGATGTCGTTCATGTAGGCGGTGGCCATGGCTTCGGCGACGCCGAGGACGAGGCCGCCGATCATGGCGCCGTAGATGTTGCCGATGCCTCCGAGCACGGCGGCCGTGAAGGCCTTGAGGCCCCAGAGGAAGCCCATGCGGAACTGGACTTCTCCGTAGCGGAAGCCGTAGGCGACGGCGGCGATGCCGGCGAAGGCGGCGCCGATCGCGAAGGCCACGACGATGACGCGGTCGGTGTTGACACCCATGAGCTTGGCGGTGTCGGGGTCCTGCGCGGTGGCCTGCATGCCGCGTCCGACGCGGGTCTTCATCACGAACCAGCCGAGGGCGAACATGCAGATCGGGGCGGTGATCAGCAGGAAGATGTCGCCGGGCTGGATGGTGATGGAGCCCATGTGGATGGAGTCGCCGGGCATCTCGGGGAAGGTGCGGGACGACTTCGCGTTGGGGTACCAGGCCCAGACGGCCTGCTGCAGCGCGAGCGAGAGCCCGATGGCGGTGATGAGGGGTGCGAGGCGGGGTGCGCCGCGCAACGGGCGGTAGGCGAAGCGTTCGGCTCCGACCGCTATGAGGGTGGAGACGATGACGGCGCCTATGAGCATGAGCGGAAGGGCGAGCCACATGCTGGTGCCGCCCGGCAGCCAGAGCCATACGGTGAGGGCGCCGAAGCCGCCGACCATGAAGATCTCGCCATGGGCGAAGTTGATGAGCTGGACGATGCCATAGACCATTGTGTAGCCGATGGCGATCAGGCCGTACATGGATCCCAGTAGCAGGCCATTGACCAGCTGTTGCGGCAGTTCGTGCACCGCAGGTCCTCCGAGTCTTTCGGTGTCGTGCGGCCTGCTTGCGGTGGCGGGGGAGCCTCGCGGTGGCCGAACGGCTTAGGTGACGGATGCGACGCCGCGCGGGGCGCTGCAGAGGCAGCGCCCCGCGCGGTGGTGTCGTGCTGCGGGGTGGATCAGCCGGTGAAGGTGCCGGACTTGACCGGCTTCCAGCCCTTGGTCGGGTCCTCGGTGGACTTGACCTCGTACACGGTGAGCTGCTTGTTGGTCGCGTCGCCGTACTCGTCGAAGGAGACCTTGCCGGTCACGCCGTCGAAGGAGACGTCCTGCATGGCCTCGACGATCTTCTCGCGAGCGTCGTCGGGCAGCTTGCCGTCGTTGTCCTCGACGACCTTCTTGACTGCTTCGATGACCGCCCAGGCCGAGTCGTAGGAGTAGCCGCCGTAGGCCTCGTAGGCCTCCTTGTAGCCGGCCTTCTTGTAGTTCGCGATGAACTCCTTGGCGGACGGCAGTTCCTCGACGGGCTGGCCGATCGAGGTGGCCATGTCGCCCTTGCCCTCCTTGCCGGCGAGCTTGACGAAGTCGGCGCTGTAGATGCCGTCACCGCCGACGAGCGGGATGTTGGCTCCGGCCTTCTTCATCTGCTTGCTGAGCGGGCCTGCCGCGGGGTACTCGCCGCCGTAGTAGACGACGTCCGCGTCCGAGTTCTTGATCTTGGTGGCGACGGCGCCGAAGTCCTTCGTGTCCGGGTTCACGTGCTCGGTGCCGGCGACCTTGCCGCCGAGCTTGGTGAACTCGTCCTTGAAGGTGGCGGCCAGACCGGCGCCGTAGGTCTTCTTGTCGTCGACCACGAAGACCTTCTTCTTCTTCGCGTCGTTGTACAGGTACTGCGCGGCGAACGGGCCCTGGACGGCGTCCGTGGTGGCCGTACGGAAGTAGGCCTTGTACGGGCGCACCTTCTTGCCGCCGTTCCAGTCCTGGCCCTGGGTCATGGCCGGGTTGGTGTTGGCGGGGGAGACCTGGACGAGCTTCGCGTCGTCGAAGACCTTCTGCATCGACTCGCCGACGGAGGAGTTCAGGGGTCCGACGGCGCCGAGGATTTCCTTGTTCGCGACGAACTTGGTCGCGTTGGTCTGGCCCGACGCGGGCTGGCCCTGGTCGTCGGCGGACTCCACCTTGAAGGTGATGCCGTCGACGTACTTCTTCTCGTTGGCCTGCTTGGCGGCGAGATCCACGGAGTTGCGGATACCGAGGCCCAGCGCGGACAAGTCGCCGGTCAGCGGCGCGTCGACACCGATGACCACGGTGGTACCGCCGCCCGCGGAGTCTTCCTTGTCCTTGTCGTCGCGTGAGCCACAGGCGGTGAGGGTGAGTGCCCCCGCGGTGAATGCAGCGGTGATGGCTATGAGCGAACGTTGACGCACGATCAGTCCTTTCCCCTGGCACGGCCGTCCCCTGTTGGGTGGCCGAGTCGAGCGCAGAACCGAACTGACAGGAATCCGGTGGGCGCGGTGACTGGCCGTGACTCTAAGGGCCGAATTGTTCCTGGTGGAGTGGTCAGGGCAAAGGTGTGACGCTCTTGTTATGCCACGGAGTATTCCGCGCTGGAACTCAGGGGGTGGTTGAGGCGTAATGCGCCGTCTTCGGCGCATCTCGCATGCTGAGAACTTGCAGGACTGTCAGGGTGTTTTACTCATGACATCAGTGTTCGGGGGGCATGCAGCTGTCAGGGCCTCGGAAAGATCTTTTGCGTACCTCTCGCCGAGGATGAAGCTCTGCAGCTGCATTGCACGCACATTACGCAGTGTTACGACCAGGAAAGGGAGTCCGGCATTCCGTTGCACCTTTCCGCATTCGCGAATGTGCATGGTGATACGTGCCGTCCGAGGGGTTCCGCTTTTCACCTTGAATGGGGTATGGGGGGCGACGGTCACCGACAGCGCCTCCGACGGCTGGGTGATCCGCTTGATGGACACCGGAGGTCCCGAGTCCTGGCTGACCCTGACGGTGAAGCTGAACGTGCGGTCACCGGCCCGTGGGTGCGTCATCCCGCCCTTGTACGCCACGGACACGGTCTGCGAGGGATAGAGCGGTGGCGGCGGTGCGGGGGGACGGGGGCGGGTCAGGTAGAGGCTGAGCCCCGCGGCCCCGACGACCGCGGCCGTGGCGAGGGCCAGGGCGGTGCGGCGGTGGCGGGTGAGCAGCGGGCGGGACCGGACGGGATGTGTGGCGACCTGGTCCGTGGCGGCGGCGCGGGTGGCCCGGGTCTCGTAGGTGTCGTCGCCGGGCTCGATGGGACCGATGGCGTTCACACCCACGGCCCGCCGCTCGGCTCCCCGTGGCGGTAGCGCTCCTCGCACCGCTCGCGGGCCTCACGGGTGAGCAACTTCCGTCCCGCGTCGGCTCCGTGGCGCTTTCGCTCGGCGCGGGCCAGGTCGAGGGCGTCCCGCAGGATCATGTACTGCCCGTTGGAGAGGCCCATCGACTGGTAGTCGCCGTAGGTCTCCTTGCCCGAGTCGTAGATCTGCCGCCCCCACTTGGTGATCAGGGACGTGCAGAGGTCCTCGGGGGAGGTGGTGGAGGGAGAGGGCTGGGGGGCCTTGCTGCGGGCGTCGTCGGCGGAAGGGGAGCTTTCGCATCCGGTGGCGGCGAGGAGGGCAGTGGAGAGCAGGGCGGTGCAGGCGAGCGCACAGAGCGGTTTCCGGTGCCTCATGCGCTGACGCTAGACCGCGGCCCCACACTCCGACAATGCGTAGGGCGCGCCTGCTCGGCCTGGGCCGATGGGGCGCGCCCGCCCTCAACTGCCTTGTCAGGCGGAGCCGTTGGCCGCCACGTCGCGCAGCAGGCAGGTCAGCCGCGCGGTGCAGACCCGCTTGTCCTGCTCGTCGGTGATGACGATCTCGTACGTCGCCGTGGAGCGGCCCCGGTGCACGGGCGTCGCCACGCCGGTGACCAGGCCCGAACGCGCGCCGCGGTGGTGCGTGCAGTTCAGGTCGACGCCGACGGCGAGCTTCTCGCTCCCGCCGTGCAGCATCGAGCCGACCGACCCCAGGGTTTCGGCGAGGACGGCGGACGCGCCGCCGTGCAGCAGGCCGTACGGCTGGGTGTTGCCCTCGACCGGCATGGTGCCGACGACGCGCTCGGCGGAGGCCTCGACGATCTGGACGCCCATCCGGACGCCGAGGTCGCCCGCGGAGAAGAGGGCGGGCAGGTCGATGCCGAGCGCGGCGTACTCGTCGATGACCTCTTGCGGGAACTTCACGCTGTGCTGCTCACCCATGGGGCCCGGCTCCGTTCGTCGTCCTCGTCTGTCGCTGAGCGAACGCTCAGTCGGTTCCCGATTGTTCCAGGCGCACGACGACGGACTTGCTGGCGGGGGTGTTGCTGGTGTCGGCCGTCGCGTCCAGCGGGACCAGGACGTTCGTCTCCGGGTAGTACGCCGCCGCGCAGCCCCGGGCCGTCGGATAGTGCACGATCCGGAAGCCGGGCGCGCGCCGCTCGACGCCGTCCTTCCACTCGCTCACGAGGTCGGCGTACGACCCCTCGGCGAGGTTCAGCTCGCGGGCGTCATCGGGATTGACCAGGACGACCCGGCGGCCGTTCTTGATGCCCCTGTAGCGGTCGTCAAGGCCGTAGATCGTGGTGTTGTACTGGTCGTGCGAGCGCAGCGTCTGCAGCAGAAGACGGCCCTTCGGCAAGGCGGGGAACTCGACCGGCGCGGCGGTGAAGTTGGCCTTGCCGGTGGCCGTGGGGAAGCGGCGCTCGTCGCGCGGGGCGTGTGGAAGGGCGAAGCCCGCGGGGTCGGCCACCTTGGCGTTGAAGTCCTCGAAGCCGGGGATCACGCGCGCGATGCGGTCGCGCACCGTGGCGTAGTCCTTCTCGAACTCCTCCCAGGGCGTGGCCGATCGAGGGCCGAGGACGCGGCGGGCGAGGCGGCACACGATGGCCGGCTCGGACAGCAGATGCGGGCTCGCGGGCTCCAGACGGCCGCGCGATGCGTGCACCATGCCCATGGAGTCCTCGACGGTCACGAACTGCTCTGTGCCTTTCCCCTCTGTGCCTTTCCCCTCCGGGCCGCCCTGGAGGTCCCGCTCGGTGCGGCCGAGCGTCGGCAGGATCAGCGCACGCGCGCCCGTGACGGCATGCGAGCGGTTCAGCTTCGTCGACACGTGGACGGTCAGGCGGGCCTTGCGCATCGCCGCCTCCGTCACCTCCGTGTCGGGCGAGGCCGCCACGAAGTTGCCGCCCATCGCGAAGAACACCTTCGCCTCGCCGTCCCGCAGCGCCTTGATCGCGCGGACGACGTCCAGGCCGTGCTCGCGCGGCGGCGCGAAGCCGAACTCCTTCTCCAGGGCGTCGAGGAAGGCGGGCGCGGGCCGCTCGAAGATGCCCATCGTGCGGTCGCCCTGCACGTTCGAGTGCCCGCGCACCGGGCACACGCCCGCGCCAGGACGGCCGATGTTGCCGCGCAGCAGAAGGAAGTTGACGACCTCGCGGATGGTCGGCACGGCGTGCTTGTGCTGGGTCAGGCCCATCGCCCAGCACACGACGGTGCGCTTCGAGGCGAGCACCATGGCGAGGGCTTCCTCGATCCTCGCCCGCTCCAGTCCGGTCGCGGCGAGGGTCTCGTCCCAGTCGGCTGTGCGCGCGGCCTCGGTGAACTCCTCGTACCCATGGGTGTGTTCGCGGACGAACTCCTCGTCCACGGCCCCGTCGGTCTCCAGGATGAGCTTGTTCAGGAGCCGGAACAGGGCCTGGTCGCCGCCGAGGCGGATCTGCAGGAAGAGGTCGGTGAGGGCGGTGCCCTTGATCATGCCCTGCGGGGTCTGCGGGTTCTTGAAGCGCTCCAGGCCCGCCTCGGGCAGCGGATTGACCGTGATGATCTTCGCGCCGTTGTTCTTCGCCTTCTCCAGGGCGGAGAGCATGCGCGGATGGTTCGTGCCGGGGTTCTGCCCCGCGACGATGATCAGGTCCGACTTGTAGAGGTCCTCCAGGAGGACGCTGCCCTTGCCGACCCCGATGGTCTCCGTGAGCGCGGAGCCGGACGACTCATGGCACATGTTCGAACAGTCGGGCAGATTGTTCGTGCCCAGCTCGCGGGCGAACAGCTGGTACAGGAACGCCGCTTCGTTGCTCGTGCGGCCCGAGGTGTAGTAGACGGATTCGTCCGGGCTGTCCAGCGCGGCCAGTTCCTCCGCGATGATGTCGAAGGCCCGCTCCCAGGGGACGGGTTCATAGCGCTCGGCGCCCTCCGCCAGATACATCGGGTGGGTGAGGCGGCCCTGCTGCCCCAGCCAGTACCCACTGCGCGTCGCGAGGTCGGCCACGGGGTGCGCGGCGAAGAAGTCGGGGGTGACGCGGCGCAGTGTGGCCTCCTCGGCGACCGCCTTCGCGCCGTTCTCACAGAACTCCGCCTTGTGCCGGTGCTCCGGCTCGGGCCAGGCGCAGCCGGGGCAGTCGAAGCCGTCCTTCTGATTGACCCGCAGCAGCGTCAGCGCCGTGCGGCGCACGCCCATCTGCTGCTGGGCCATGCGCAGCGTGTGCCCGATGGCGGGAAGCCCCGCCGCGGCGTGCTGCGCCTCGGCGACCTGCGGCGCGTCCTGGACCGGATCACCCTTGGGCGGCTTGCTTGCCATGATCGGCTCCCCTTCGAGCACGTGCGTGAGCTACGTCTCCGATCCTCCCACGCGACGCTGACAGCGCGGTCGCGGGTGAGGGTTGGGCCTGAGTGTCAGTGGGGCGTGGCAGGATCGGGGACGTGGCAGAAAAAGCAGCGAAGAAGAAGTCCGAGACCGCGACGAAGCCGAGTGGCGAGCAGCGTCCGCGCCTGCTCCTCATGGACGGGCACTCCCTGGCCTACCGGGCGTTCTTCGCGCTGCCCGCGGAGAACTTCACGACCGCGACGGGCCAGCCGACGAACGCGATCTACGGCTTCGCGTCGATGCTGGCGAACACCTTGCGCGACGAGGCGCCCACGCACTTCGCGGTGGCCTTCGACGTCTCGCGCAAGACGTGGCGCTCCACGGAGTTCCCGGAGTACAAGGCGAACCGCTCCAAGACCCCGGACGAGTTCAAGGGCCAGGTCGAGCTGATCGGCGAGGTGCTCGACGCGATGCACGCGGTGCGGTTCGCGGTGGACGGCTTCGAGGCGGACGACGTGATCGCCACGCTCGCCACCCAGGCCGAGGCGGCCGGCTTCGACGTCCTGATCGTCACCGGCGACCGTGACTCCTTCCAGCTGATCAGCGACCACGTGACGGTGCTGTATCCCACGAAGGGCGTCTCCGAGCTGACGCGCTTCACGCCGGAGAAGGTCGAGGAGAAGTACGGCCTCACGCCCAGCCAGTACCCCGACTTCGCGGCCCTGCGCGGCGACCCGTCGGACAACCTCCCCGGCATCCCCGGAGTGGGCGAGAAGACCGCCGCGAAGTGGATCAACCAGTTCGGCTCCTTCGCGGACCTCGTCGAGCGCGCGGAGGAGGTCAAGGGCAAGGCCGGGCAGAACTTCCGCGACCACCTGGACGCGGTGAAGCTGAACCGCCGTCTCACGGAGATGGTGCGCGACGTCGAGCTCCCCAAGCAGGTCACCGACCTGGAGCGCGCTCCGTACGACCGCACGGCCCTCGCCCTGGTCCTGGACACCCTGGAGATCCGCAACCCCTCGCTGCGCGAGCGGCTCCTGGCCGTGGACCCCGGCGCGGAGGAGGCCGACCAGACCCCGGCCGAGCCGGGCGTGGAGCTGGACGGCTCGGTGCTCGGCGCGGGTGAGGTCGCGCCGTGGCTCGCCGAGCACGGCAACGCGGTCCTCGGCATGGCCACGGTCGACACCTGGCAGCTCGGCACGGGCTCGGTGACCGAGGTGGCCCTCGCGGCGGCCGGGGGAGCGGCGGCCTGGTTCGACCCGTCCCGCCTGGACGAGGCCGACGAGAACGCCTTCGCGGCCTGGATCGCCGACCCCAAGAAGCCCAAGATCCTGCACAACGCCAAGGCCACGATGCGGGTCTTCCCCGAGCACGGCTGGAGTGTGGACGGCGTCACCATGGACACGGCGCTCGCCGCGTACCTGGTCAAGCCGGGCCGCCGCTCCTTCGCCCTGGACGCCCTGTCCCTGGAGTACCTGGGCCGCGAGCTGGCCCCCGCCGGGGCGGCCGAAGGACAGCTCGCCTTCGGCACGGAGGAGGACGAGCAGGCCGAGGCCCAGTCGCTGATGTCGCAGGCCCGCACGATCCTCGACCTGGGCACGGCCTTCGGGGAGAAGCTGAAGGAGGTCGGCGCCGGTGATCTCCTGAAGGACATCGAACTGCCGACGTCCATCCTCCTGGCCCGCCTGGAGCGGCACGGCATCGCGGCGGACCGCGCCCATCTGGAGGCGATGGAGCAGCAGTTCGCGGGCGCGGTGCAGCAGGCGGTGAAGGAGGCGCACGAGGCGGCGGGCCACGAGTTCAACCTCGGCTCGCCCAAGCAGCTCCAGGAAGTCCTCTTCGGAGAGCTGAACCTCCCCAAGACGAAGAAGACCAAGACCGGGTACACCACGGACGCGGACGCCCTGGCCTGGCTCGCGGCCCAGACCGAGAACGAACTGCCGGTCATCATGCTGCGCCACCGCGAGCAGGCGAAGCTCCGCGTCACGGTCGAGGGCCTGATCAAGTCGATCGCCGCGGACACCCGCATCCACACGACGTTCAACCAGACCGTCGCGGCGACCGGCCGCCTGTCCTCCACCGACCCGAACCTCCAGAACATCCCGGTCCGCACGGACGAGGGCCGGGCGATCCGCCGCGGCTTCGTGGTCGGCGAGGGCTTCGAGTCCCTGATGACCGCGGACTACAGCCAGATCGAACTGCGCGTGATGGCCCACCTCTCCGAGGACGAGGGCCTCCTGGAGGCGTTCGGCTCGGGCGAGGACCTGCACACGACCGTGGCGTCCCAGGTGTTCAGCGTGGAGGGCTCCGCCGTCGACGCCGAGATGCGCCGCAAGATCAAGGCGATGTCGTACGGCTTGGCGTACGGCCTCTCCGCGTTCGGCCTCTCCCAGCAGCTGAACATCGAGGCGGGCGAGGCCCGCGCCCTGATGGACACCTACTTCGAGCGGTTCGGCGGCGTACGCGACTATCTGCGCCGAGCCGTCGACGAGGCCCGCGCGACGGGATACACGGAGACGATGCTGGGCCGCCGCCGGTACCTCCCCGACCTCAACAGCGACAACCGCCAGCGCCGCGAGATGGCCGAGCGGATGGCCCTGAACGCCCCGATCCAGGGCACGGCGGCGGACATCGTCAAGATCGCCATGCTGAACGTGCACCGCGCGCTGACGGAGGCGAGGCTCGACTCCCGCATGCTGCTCCAGGTCCACGACGAAATCGTCCTGGAGATCGCTCCGGGCGAGCGCGCCAAGGTGGAGGAGCTCGTCCGCCGCGAGATGGCGGGCGCGGTGTCGCTCCGGGCGCCGCTGGATGTCTCGGTGGGCGTGGGGCCGGACTGGGAGTCCGCAGCGCACTGAGCTGCGCAGGGCTTGAGCGGGGCTCTTGGCGCACCGGAAAATCACCGGCTTCGCCGAGTTCGTCCTCAAACGCCGGACGGGCTGGAATATCC
>NZ_BAAAUG010000124.1:25245-36139 GCF_039533825.1 Streptomyces rectiviolaceus | reverse complement strand
CCCGCCCTCACCCACGTGGCCCCCGCCCCCGCGCCCCGCAAAGACGCCCCCGCCACGATGACCGCATGGCCCTTCACCTGCGAAAGTGCCGAATACCGATAGCCGCGGCACTGGTCACCCCCCTCTTCACTCCCCTCCCCGCGACGGCCGCCAGGGCAAGCACGGCGCAACGCGCCGCCTCCTGCACGGCCCGCAGCGACCCCGCCCTCGCCACCCGGCTCTCCCGCGACATCCGCGCCGCCCTGGCCGCCCGGCGAGGCACCGTCTCCGTGGCCGTCCACGACCCCGCCACAGGCCTCAGCTGCGCCCTCGGCAGCAGCCACCGCTACGACACCGCGAGCGCCGCCAAGGTCGTGATCATGGAGGCCGCCCTGCGCCGTGCGCGGGACTGGGGCCGCGGACTCACCGCCTGGGAGCGCCGCAGGATACGCCCCATGATCATCCGCTCGGACAACACCGTGGCCGACCGGCTCCGCCTCCTCGGCGCCCTCACCGCAGCCAGGGTCCGCGCCCTGCTGAGCCCGCGCTCACGCGCGTACGGCCTGAAGCAGCTGAACGAGGTGCGGCGCGATCAGCGCTGGGGCGTGCCCGCCGGAATGCCGCGCGGCTCCAAGGCTCACATCAAGAACGGCTGGCTGCCCTGGTCCACGCACGGCCGGCGGGTGTACAGCATCGGCGTGTTCACCGGGCCCGGCCGGGCCCGTGCCTACCGTGTCGTCGTCCTCTCGCACGACAGCCCCACGATGAGGTACGGAGTCCGTACCATCGAACGCGTCGCCCAGGCCGTGCACCGCGCGCTCAACAAGGGCCGCACCGCAGGGCAGGGGCTGCCCGACGGATCGGTCCCGCCCGAGGCCCCGCCCGAACAGGACGCGGCCAACCGGTGAAAATCGGGCACGAACGGGTGCCTGGGCGCCGGAAGTTGTCGTAGTGTCGCCTGAGTCGGCCCGCTGGGGAGCACAACGGGGAGCAGTGCAGAGCGGGCGGCGACACGCACAGTCGTCAAGGGGAGGGGTTCAAGGTCATGGCGGCGGTATTCGGCAGGCGGTTGCGCAGGGGAGCGGTGACCACCGCGGTGGCCGCGGCGGCGGTGGCGGCGCTCGCGGCGTCCCAGGCCCCGGGCGTGACGGACGTCCCTCGCGACGAGCGGGCGGGGGCTTCCGGCGCCACGCCGCCACCCGAGGACTCGGCGACCGGCAACTCCCCCTACTACACCGACCTGCCGCCCCTGAAAACCCCGGTCCCGCCGACCGGGGCGCCCAACGGCGGCGACGACGAGACCGAGGCGGGACTCCCGGCCACCGTCCTCGACGCGTACAAGAAGGCCGAGGCGTCCCTCGCCACCTCCAAGCCCGGCTGCAAGCTCCCCTGGGAGCTGCTCGCCGCGATAGGCAAGGTCGAGTCGGGCCAGGCCCGCGGCGGTCGCGTGGACGCGAACGGCACGACGCTCGCACCGATCCTCGGCCCGGTCCTCAACGGCAACGGCTTCGCGAAGATCACCGACACCGACGGCGGCGCGTACGACGGCGACAAGACGCATGACCGCGCGGTCGGCCCCATGCAGTTCATCCCCTCGACGTGGGACACCTGGGCGCAGGACGGCAACGCGGACGGCAAGAAGGACCCGAACAACATCTACGACGCCGCGCTCGCCGCGGGACGTTATCTCTGCGCGAACGACCGCGATCTGTCCGTCGACGCCGATCTGCACAAGGCGATCCTCAGCTACAACCACTCGACGGACTACCTGAACACGGTCCTGTCGTGGCTGGAGTACTACCGCGAGGGCACCCACGAGGTCCCCGACGGCACGGGAGTCCTGCCGAACGACCGCAGCGACGGCAACGGCCCGAGCGCGAGCCCGAGTCCGACGCCTCCGGCGTCCGGTTCGCCCTCGCCGAAGCCGTCCGATCCATCCAAGCCGTCCACGCCGTCCAAGCCGGGCAACGGCGGCGGCAGCGGCAGCCCGTCCACCCCGCCGTCGAACGGCGGCGGCTCCGAGAGCCCGAGCCCCAGCCCCTCGCCCACCGACCGGGTCGCGAGCCTGGAGGACGCCGGCACCGGCAAGCTCTCCGCGACGGCGGGCGACGCCTTCGCCGAGCGCGTCGAGGTGCGCACGGAGTCCGCGTCGGGCTCGGCCGTGGCCAAGGCCAAGGTGCGGTTCGCGATCGTCGGTGACACCGACGCGCGCTTCCCGGGCGGCGCCACCAGCGTGACCGTCACCACGAGCGCCGCGGGCAAGGCCACCGCTCCGGTGCTCAAGGCGGGCGAGAAGACAGGTGAGTTCACGGTCAGGGCCACGGTCGTCGGCCGCTCGCTGCCCGGCCTCGACTACACCGCGACGGTCACCGCGCGCCAGGCCGACACCCTGGCAAGGACCAGCGACAAGGCGCTGACCTGCGCGCCGGGCGGGGAGTTCGCCGACCAGGTGGAGGTCAAGGCCACGTACAAGGGAGAGGCCGCCGACCGCGTCGCGGCCACCGCCACCATGATCAAGTCGGCGTCCGACGCCACGGCCAATGACAAGGGCCCGTACTTCAAGGACGCGGACGGCAAGCCGGTCCGCACCCTCAAGGCCCTGAAGACGGACGCGAACGGTGTGCTCAAGCTCCCCAAGATGTACGCCGACGACGCGGCGGGCACGTACCTGCTGCGCGTCACCACCGTGGGCGGCGCGACGCTCACGGTCGAACTGAAGGTGGCGGCGCCCGCGGCCTAGCCGCACGCACGCACCTCCGCACGTCCCGCACGTCCCGCACACAGACGAACGCCCCTGCGCCCGCCCGGCGCAGGGGCGTTCGTCTGTGTGCAACGTGTTCTCATCTGGCCGCCGCGTTGCTACGGTGCCCCAGCCCTGAACCCCTGACACCCTGTCAGTTCATGGTCTGTGTCACCTGTTTCGTCCGTGTCATCAGCTTCCCCGCCTCGGGAGGATCCGCATGCGCGCTCTCATCGCCGCCGCGACCGGTCTTGCCGTCGCCCTTGCCCTGGTCCTGACGATCACGGCGATCGGGGCCCCGCCCGGCGAGACATCGCCCGAGCCGCTGCTCACCACCGTCCCCAAGCACCCATGACCGTCAACCGCCCGTCTCCGTAGGGAGGGCCGCCGCGATGCGCCGCAAGGCCAGCCTGATCCTGCTCGCCTTCGCCGTGTTCTTCACGGCGATGTCCCCGCTCATGCGCTGGTACGCCTTCCCGCGCCTCGCCAAGATCCCGCCGAGTCAGTACCAGGAGGCGGTTCTCGAGGCGAAGAACCCGACCCTCATCGACTACGGCTCCATGAAGGCCAAGAAGGTCGACAAGGTCACCATCGTGCAGACGCTCAAGGGCAACGTGGAGGCGTCCGAGAAGATCGAGAAGACTGCGGACCGCGACGTCGTCGTCTGGGACGCCCTGTCGTACGTCCAGGACGCCGACGGCAAGATGGTCTCCAAGGTCCCCGAGCGCTACATCTTCGACGCGCACAGCCAGGAACCGGTGCACGCGAAGGGCGAGATGGTCGACGGTGAAGAGGTCAAGCGCGAGGGCATCGAGTTCAAGTGGCCCTTCCTGACCGAGAAGCGGGACTACGAGTACTTCGACGCCCAGGCCCGCGTCACCAAGCCCATCCACTACAAGGGCACGCAGACGTTCCGCGGCGTGGATGTCTACTACTTCGAGCAGACCATCCCCTGGACCAAGGTGCCCTTCCCCAAGACCATGCCCGTCAAGGGCATCACCCCAAAGTCCCTCGCCAAGACGGGCACCACGCGCTGGTACACCACGGTCCGCAAGTTCTGGGTCGACCCGACCACCGGGGCTCCGGTCTACGGCGAGGAGATCCAGAAGAACGAGCTGCGCGGCGGCACGCTCCTCGGCGGACGCGACAAGGTCACGGTCTTCGAGGGCCACGTGAAGATGCGCGAGGACTACATCCGGAGCACGGTCGACCTGGTCAAGTCCCAGCGCGTCCTGGTCCTCCTCCTGACGTCCTATCTCCCCTGGGGCTTCCTGGGCCTCGGCCTGCTCCTGCTGGCCCTCTCCCTCTGGCTGGAGGCCCGCAGCCGCAGGCCCGGCGACCCGGAGGCCACGGCGGCTCCCGAGCCGGAGCCGGTCAACGCCTGACCCAGGCACCCGAGTTGTACGATCGGACGCCTACTCGGGTGGAGGGGCATGGCCGTCGTCGCCGTCGTACATGGCATCGGAAAGCAGTACCTGGGCGCGCACTCGCTGCACGCGGGAGTCGCCGCGGCCCTGCTCGACGGCGTGCGCCTCGCCGGGGGCCCGCGGCTGGTTCCGGACGATGTCGAAGTCGCCTTCTACGGCGACTGCTTCCGACCCCAAGGCGCCGCCCCCGCCAAGGGGGACGCGGTCCTCACGGCCGAGGACCTCACCGATCCCGACGACATCGCGCTGCTCCTCGCCTGGTGGGCGAGGGCCGCCCTCCTCGAACCTGATCGCGTGCCGCCCCCGCAGACGCCGGGACCCGCCAAGGCCGCCACGCCGCACCTCGTGCAGCGGGGCCTGCGCGCCCTCGCCAGGAGCCGCTTCTTCGCCCGCGCCGGCGACCGCTTCCTGATCGGCGTACTGAGCCAAGTGCGCCGGTACCTCACGGAGACGGGCCAGGGCGGCGTCCGGGCCCGCGCGCAGGAAGCGGTCGCGGCGGCCGTCGGCGCCGACACGCGTGTCCTGGTCGGCCACTCCCTGGGATCCGTCATCGCGTACGAAGCTCTCTGCGCCCACCCCGAGTGGCCCGTGCGCACCCTGGTCACCATCGGCTCCCCGCTGGGCATCCCGCACCTCGTCTTCGACCGGCTGCGCCCGCGGCCGGTGGCGGGGCGGGGGCACTGGCCCGGCGCGGTCGACCGGTGGACGAACCTCTGCGACCGCCGTGACGTCGTCGCCCTGATCAAGGAACTGGCACCGCTCTTCCCCGACGGAGGGCGGCGCGTGCACGACGTGCTCGTCCACAACGGCTGGCAGGCGCACGCCGTCGAGCGCCACCTCACCGCGGCCGAGACGGGAGCGGCCGTCGCCGCCGGGATCCCCGCGCCGGAGAGCGGTCGGTGAAGATCCGCAGACTCGTCGTGGCCTGCGGCTCGTCCACCTACGACCACCACGAGCGACTCGCCTCGGTCCCGGCCGACCTGGACATCGTGTCCGACCTGTTCCAGCGGCTCGGCTACGACGCGGGCCCCCGGCTCCAAGACACCACCACCGACGCCCTGCGCCGGGGCCTGTCCCACTGGGCCGCGGCCGAGGACCGCTGCGACGACGCCCTCGTCCTCTACTACAGCGGCCACGGAGAGCGCGACCACAACCGCCACTACGTACTGTGCCGCGACAGCGTCTCCGGCCAGCTCGGCGGCACGGCCCTTGCGACCGAGGAAGTCGTCCGGATCGTCACCGAAGGCGGCATCGAGCGCCTGCTGCTGATCGTCGACACCTGTTACGCGGGCCAGGGCGGCGTCGACGCCGCCCGATCCGTCGCCGAGGACCTGGGCGCCGCCCTCACGGGCACCCGGGCCGCCGACGAGAGCCGCCTCACGGCGTTCTCGGTCATCGCCGCCGCCCGCACCCATGAGGCCGCCGTGGACGGCGTGTTCGCCCGTGCGCTGCGCGACGCCGTCGACGACCCCACGCTCGGCGGACAACGCCAGCGCAAGCTGTATCTGGAAGAGGTCGTCGACCGCGTCAACGAATCCCTGGCTGCGAACGGCCCGTTCCAGCACGCGTCCTGGGGCACCCTGCCGAGCGGTGAAGGCTTTGCCTTCATCCCCAACCCGCGCTACGCACCCGAGGTACCCGACGGCATCGACCTCGCCGAACAGCGCACCTGGTACAGCCCCGAAGGGCGGCGCCGCCGCGAGGAGCTCCTCAGCCACTTCGATCCGCGCGGCCGCGGCGCGGACGCCCTCAGCGGCCGGGGCAGCTACTTCACCGGCCGGACCAAGGCCCTCGCCGAGCTCGCCCGGTGGCTCGCCGCGCCACCGGCCGAACCGGGGCGGTGCGTGGTGGTGACGGGCGGCGCCGGCGTCGGAAAGTCCGCCCTCGTCGGCCGCCTGGTCCTCGACGCACGGCGGGACGGCACATCGCTGACCGCGATCCACGCGCGCCACAAGCTCCTTGAGGAGATCACCTCAGGCATCGCGGACGCCGCCGGAATGGCCGCGGGCACCCCGGCAGCCACCGACCCCGAACGCCTGGTCGCCGTCTTGTCCGCCCGCTCGGACCCGCTGCACGTCGTCGTCGACTCGCTCGACGAAGCGGGCACCGCGGGCGCCGACTCCGAACCCGAGCGCATCGCCGCTCAACTGCTGCGGCCCCTCGCCGACGTGCCGTGCGTGCGCCTGCTCATCGGCACCCGTCCGCGCGCCGTCCCCGCGCTCGGCACCGCGTTCGCCCGCCTCGACCTCGACGAGCCGCGGTGGACGGAGCCCGGCGACCTCCAGGCGTACGCCGCCCAACTGCTGCTCGCCCCCGACGGCCCCGGCAGCACCGGCCCCTACACCGGCACGAGCGCGCCGATGGTCGCGGCGGCCGTCGAGGACCGGGCCCACGGCAACTACCTGGTGACCCGGCTCGTCGCCCGGTCGCTCGCCCACCGGGCCGCCCCGCTCGACACCACGGCGCCCGGCTGGCAGGCCCAACTCCCCGCGCCCGCCGTCGATCCCCTGTCCCCGACCGCACCGGCATCGGGCCCCGCCTTCCGCTGGGCGCTGCGCCAGCAGTTCCACGACCAGGAGAGCCGCGGCCGCGCCCTGCTCACCGCACTCGCGCTCGCCGAAGGCGCGGGCCTGCCCGCCGGGGAGATCTGGCGCGCCGCTGCCTCCGCCCTGACCGGCGACGCCGTCGGGCCGCGGGACCTGCGGTGGCTCCTGCGGACCGGCGGGTCCCACATCGTGGAGGACGTGGACGCCACCGGGCGCTCGGTCTACCGCCTCTACCACGAGTCCTTCGTCGACGAACTGCGTACGGAGGTCACCCAGGCGACGCTGCGGCAGATCGCCGAGGCCCTCGTCCGCCTCGTGCCCCTCACCGCCGACGGCTCCGGACCCGACTGGCCTGCCGCCGACCCCTACCTGCGCGAGCACCTGCCCACCCACGCCGCGGCGGGCGGTCTCCTCGACGCGCTGGCGGCCGACCCGCTGTTCCTCGTCACGATGGCACCGACCGTGCTGCGCCGCGCGCTCGCCGGGGTGCACACACCGCGTGCGCTCGCGGTGCGGAGCACCTTCGAACGCATCGCGCCCCTCCTCGCCACGGAAGCCGACCCGGCCGCCCGCGCCGCCCTGCTGCGACTCACCGCGCTCGAGGCGGGCGACGGGGAACTCGCCGACGCCGCGCTGCGCCGAGGCCCACGGCCGCCCTGGCTGGTCGAGTGGGCCTATGTGCCGAGCCCGCCGTACGCCCATCGGTCGGTCGGCGGGCTCCGCCAGGGCACGAGCGACCTGGCGCTGCTCGACTGCGACGGACGCCACTCCTTGGTGACGCTCGAAGGAGGGCAGCGCCTCATGGTCTGGGACGTGGAGACCTCCGAACTCCTCGGGGAGCTGCCGGAGTTGCCCGGTGAGCCGCAATGGGGGCGGTCGGTCTCTCATCTGGCGGTCTGCCCCGGCGGCGGTGGCAGGTGGCTCCTGGTGGGCGTCTCCGATGGCCCCGAGGGGCACATCCAGCTCTGGGACGTGGGGCGGCGGGCTCCCTTGGGCCGAGCCGTGCGGGCCTCCGTGAACGCCCTGGCCCTGCTGGAACTGGACGGCCGCCCGGTGGCCGGTGTGCTCACCGGCGAGGGCGAGGTCCTGCTCGTGGACATGGCCGACGGCGCGGAGCTGTGCAGGCTCGGTTCCGGTGCGACCGGGCGGTGGCAATGGGACAGCCGCCTGGCCATGGGGGCGCACCGAGGCGAGGTGGTCGTCGCGGTCATGAGCCGTGACGGCATGATGCCCATGGAGGAGACCATCGAGGTGGAGAGGTGGAGGCTGTCTCCCGAGAACGGCTGGGGCACCACCGAGCACCGCACTTGGCACCTCCGCGGCACCTTCGAGAGAGACCTGGTGGTGCACGAGGGCCAGGCCGTAGCCGCCACGCTCGATTCGGATCTCGCGCACCGCGGGGAACCGGTGGACGCGCTCGTGCACCACGGCGACGGATGCCAGGAATGGACACGCAAGGGCACGGTGGGAATGCTCGGCGAGGAGCGCCTGGTGCGGACGGGGCGTGGTCTGGTGCGGCTGGCAGTCGACCTCGGCGGCGCCGAAGCCGTGGCTCCGACAGGGCGAAGCGTCGCGGTCCTGCACGCCGACCTCGGTTCGATGCCCCGGTTCGCCACGCTGGTCACAGGACCCGACGAGGTTCTTCTCGCCACCGCAGAGTCCGCGCAGCCCGCGGTGTCGCTCTGGTCGCTCCGCACGGATGCCGCACACGCCGGGGGCACGAAACCCCGTAGGTTCTCCGCCCTGTTCGACACGACCCTGAGCATGGGGCGCGTGGCGGGCCGGGACGTCCTGGCGCTCGGGGACGGCAGGGCCGTGCGGTGCCTGGACCCGGCGACCGGCCGCCTCTTGGCGTGGCAGCCCAAGAGACGCAGCGACCTCGTCACCGGCAGCGTCGGGCTGCCGTTGGTGGTGCGGGGGAACCGGGTGCGAAGCGCCGCGTACCGGCGTGTGCGCCTGGTCGGTTCGCCGCGGCGCCACCTGTTGCTGAGGGACTGCCCGCCCGGCGCGTCGAGCTGGGTCGAGCCCGTGGTCCAGGACGGTCACAAGGGTGTGCTCGCCGTGTTCGGACAGCACGTGATCGTCTGGTCGACGCAGGGCCGCAGACTGTGCGAAACGACGTTGGCCGGGAAGCCGCATGTCCTGACCCAGAGGACCGTGGCCGGCCGGCTCTACCTCGCGTACTTCGCGTACGAGCACGGCCTCAGCGTGATCGACATGTCCGCGGGCACCACTGTCTTCCATCGTCGCGACGGCTACACCGCGTCCGGCGTGAGCCCGGGCATGCCGTTCTTCTGGAGGCCGGGCGGCATCGCCCTGGACGACTGGGGCGGAGAACCGGTCGTCGGACACCTCACGCACCACAGCGGGATCAAGGTGTACGGCGTCCGCGACGGAACGGAGCGGTGGTCCTGGACCTGGCCGGAAGAGTGGGGCCACCACGGGCGGTTCAAGGAGATCTACCTGCACCGCGTGGCCGACCGCCGGGTGGTCCTCACGGTCGGCTTCGACGACGCGCTCACCGTCCTCGACATCGGCGGTGACCGGGTGGCCGCCCGGATCGCCATGGGGGCACAGATCCAGTGCGTGACCCCGCTGCCCGATGGCGGGGTCGCCGTCGTCACGGCAACAGGCCTCTACAGCCTGCGCTTTCCCGCGCTCATGAGCGCCCCTTCAACCGGGCGTTCGTGAACCGGGTGGGCACCGCGGCCGCCGGATCCTCCGGCCACGGATGCTTCGGATACCGCCCGCGCAGCTCGGCCCGCACGGCCCGGTAGCCGTCCCGCCAGAAGGACGCGAGATCGGCGGTGACCGCGGCGGGGCGTCCTGCGGGGGAGAGCAGATGCACGAGGACGGGCACGCTGCCGTCCGCGACGCGAGGAGTATCGGCGAGCCCGAACATCTCCTGCAGCTTCACGGCGAGCACGGGCTGTTCGGGGTCGGAGTAGTCGATCCGGATTCTGGACCCGCTGGGCACGGCCACCCGCTCCGGGGCGAGCGCGTCGAGGCGGGTGGCTTCGCCGGTCGCCCACGGCAGCAGCCGGTTGAGCGCCTGCCCCGCGTCGATGCGCCGCAGATCGGCCCGGCGCCGTGCCTTCGAAAGCTCGGGCTCCAACCACTCGTCCACGCGCGCGTGCAGGGCGCTTTCGGACACGTCGGGCCAGGGCGCCCCGAGGCGCCGGTGCAGAAAGGCGAGCCGCTCCCGCAGCTCCCGCGCGCCCTGGGACCAGTTCAGCAGGGAGGTCCCTTCCTCCCCGAGCCCCGCAAGCAGCCCTTCTCGTACGAGTCCGGGGGCGGGCTTCTTGAGGGGCCGCACCGCCAGCTCCACGGCTCCCAGCCGCTCGACGTGGCGCGCCACGAGATCCCCGTCGGCCCAGGCGACCTCGTCCCCCTCGCTGTACAGGGGCGCGGCCGCGCTCCGGGCGACGTCCCCGTCGATGTGGCCGCCGAGCAGCACGCGCGCGTGCCCGGAGCCCACCGGCCGGTCGGCCACGGCCACGGTGATCCACTCCGCGCCGGTGAGCGCGGACCCGCGCCGCACCTCGGCGCGGGTCCCGTTCACCATGAGATACGTCCCGTCTGCTCGCCCATGGGCAACTCGCTCGGGGTACGCGAGGGCGGCGACGAGCCCGGCGACGTGCTCGTCGCCCCTGCTGTTCGCATCGGATCCGGGGTTCCGGGCGGGCGACTCCCCCGCGGCAGCGGTCAGGCGCCGTACCTCCGTGCGCCACCGCGCCGCGTACCCGTCCCCGCCCTGCCGGGCAGCACGCCAGGCCGCGGCGATGTCGTCCCCGTACTCACGCGGCGGTTCCTCGCTCAGGAGGGCCACCACCTCAGCCGCACGGCGCGCCCCCACGAGGGGGACCGCGTCCAGCAGGGCCCGCGCCAAGCGTGGGTGCAGTCCGACCCGCGCCATCCGCGTGCCCCGCTCCGTGACCCGTCCCGACTCCGGGGACACCGCCCCGACCGCCGTCAGAACGGCACGCGCCGCCGCCATCGCGCCACCCGGCGGGGGATCGAGCAGGGCGAGACCAGAGGCGTCCGGGTCCCCCCAGCAAGCCGCCTGCAGGGCGAAAGCGGCAAGGTCCGCCAGCTTGATCTCTGGCGCCGGAAAGCGCGGCAGGCGGGCGTCCTCCGCCTCCGCCCAGCACCGGTACACGGCCCCCGGCGCCTCACGCCCCGCACGGCCGGCCCGCTGCCGG
>NZ_BAAAUG010000124.1:6237-25230 GCF_039533825.1 Streptomyces rectiviolaceus | reverse complement strand
GGCCGGCCGCCTGCGAAGCCCGTACGGTCGTCAGCGCGCTCAGCCCGCGCGCGTGGTCGACGCGGGGCTCACGCGCGAGCCCCGAGTCGACGACGACTCGCACCCCTGGCACCGTCAGGGACGACTCCGCCACCGACGTCGCGAGGACCACCCGCCGCGCGCCTCCCGCCGAGCCCGCGAGCACCGCGTCCTGCACCGCCGCGGGCGCCCGCCCGTGCACTTGCAGGACCTCTGCGGGCGCGTCCCCCAACTGCCCGGCCACGCGCGCGATCTCACCGACACCGGGCAGGAAGCACAGCACGTCCCCGTCCCGCTCGGCAAGCGCCCGCCGCACCACCGAAGCCACATGCGTGAGCAGCGCCGGATCCACCCGCATCCCGTGCGGCGGCCGCACCGGACGTACGGGCGGCGCCCAGACGACCTCGACCGGATACGAGGTGCCGTGTGCCTCCACCACGGGCGCGTCCCCGAGGATCCGCGCCCACCCCTGCGCGTCCGTCGTCGCGGACGCGGCCACAAGGCGCAGCTCGGGCCGCAGCGCCGCCCGCACATCGACCAGGAACGCCGCCACGGTGTCGGCGTCGAGATGCCGCTCATGACACTCGTCGATGATCACCACATCAACACCGGTCAACTCCTGGTCTCGCTGCAGCCGTTGCAACAGGACACCCGTGGTGACGACCTCCACGCGCGCGTGGCGGCCCACCACACGCTCACCGCGCACCGTGTACCCGACGCTCTCCCCGACCTTCTCGCCGAGCAGCCAGGCCATCCGCCGCGCGGCGGCCCGAGCGGCGATGCGCCGGGGCTCGGCGACCACCACACGACGTACAGGCCCGTCCCCGAGAAGCCCCGCGAGGGCCAGCGGCACCAGCGTCGTCTTGCCCGTACCGGGAGGCGCGCACAGCACGGCGCTTCCCGGCCGCTCCAGAGCGGAACGCAGAGCGGGCAGCGCGCTGCGTACGGGCAGGTCCAGGGCGTCGTTACGGAGACGGATCACGCACTCAGTCTCGTACGCAGACGAAGATCGCCGACCCCGGGATCAGATTTCCGCGCAACGGGGACCAGCCGCCCCACTCCTGGGTGTTCCACGCGGGCCACTCCGGCTCCACCAGATCGACGAGGCGGAAACCTCCGGCCACCACGTCCCGCACCCGGTCGCCGATCGTCCGATGGTGCTCCACGTAGACGGCGTTTCCTTCCTCGTCCTGCTCTACATAAGGAGTGCGGTCGAAGTAGGAGGCCGCGACCGACAGACCCTCGGGCCCCGGCTCGTCGGGGAAGGCCCAGCGCATCGGGTGCGTCGCCGAGAACACGAAGCGGCCGCCGGGCCGCAGCACGCGGTGCACGTCCTTGAGCACCCGCACCGGATCGGCCACGAACGGCATCGCTCCGTAGGCCGAGCACACGAGGTCGAAGCTGCCGTCCGCGAATGGCAGCGCCCCCGCGTCCGCCTCCACCAGCGGCACCCCGCCGCCGATCCGCAGCGCGTGCTGCAGCTGCCGGTGGGAGAGGTCGAGGGCGACCGGGCGCGCGCCCTGCGCGGCGAGCCAGCGCGAGCACTGCGCCGCACCCGCGCCGATCTCCAGGATGTCCTTGCCCTTCAGCTCCTCGGGCGGACCGAGCAGCTCGGCCTCCACCTCGTCGAGCCCTTCGGGACCCCACACGAAGCGGTCGTCACCCAGGAAGGTGCCGTGCTCGATCTGGTAGTCGTCCGCGTTCCTGTCCCACCAGCCGCGATTGGCGCGACTGCTCTCCGTGACATCGGCGTCACGGCGGGTTGCTTCCGGTTCGGGCGTCTCGGGCAGCTCGGACTCTTGGATGATCGGCTCCATCGTCGTACTCTTCCGTCTGGCTCGGCGGGGCTGGTCGGTGCTCCTCGCAGCGGGACGGTGGCGAGGCGGGCCGAAAGCGGCTGCGGCAGGGCGCTGTGCGGCCCGTGTGGCCTCATGCGACAGCATTTGTGCCGGGTATGCGGCGTTCCGCCCTGGGTGTGCGCCTTCGCGCATTGACCGTGTCCGGCTGCCCCCGTATGCTACAAGTTGCGCTGCGAGCCTGCCCTCCTCAGACCTAGCAGGATGCGCTCGCGTCTGTTGTATGTCCCCTCGGTTGTCGAGGCGCCTTCCGTTTCTTCGGAAACTCAGGAATCGGCGCTTCCCAGGCTGTCCGGCTTCTTCAGAGCGAAATCGGCTCCGGCGCTAGCAGTACCTACGACTCACCGTCCGTACCGGAGCCCTTTCCCACATGACGAGCAGCACCGAGACCACCGCCACCACGCCGCAGGTAGCGGTCAACGACATCGGTAACGAGGAAGCCTTCCTCGCCGCGATCGACGAGACGATCAAGTACTTCAACGACGGCGACATCGTCGACGGCGTCATCGTGAAGGTCGACCGGGACGAGGTCCTGCTCGACATCGGTTACAAGACCGAAGGCGTCATCCCGAGCCGCGAGCTCTCCATCAAGCACGACGTCGACCCGAACGAGGTCGTCGCGGTTGGTGACGAGATCGAGGCCCTGGTTCTCCAGAAGGAGGACAAGGAAGGCCGTCTGATCCTGTCCAAGAAGCGCGCTCAGTACGAGCGTGCCTGGGGCACGATCGAGAAGATCAAGGAAGAAGACGGCATCGTCACCGGTACCGTCATCGAGGTCGTCAAGGGTGGTCTCATCCTCGACATCGGCCTCCGTGGCTTCCTGCCGGCTTCCCTCGTCGAGATGCGCCGCGTCCGCGACCTCCAGCCCTACGTGGGCAAGGAGCTCGAGGCCAAGATCATCGAGCTGGACAAGAACCGCAACAACGTGGTCCTGTCCCGCCGTGCCTGGCTCGAGCAGACCCAGAGCGAGGTCCGTCAGACCTTCCTCACGACCCTGCAGAAGGGCCAGGTCCGCTCCGGCGTCGTTTCCTCGATCGTCAACTTCGGTGCGTTCGTGGACCTCGGCGGCGTCGACGGTCTCGTGCACGTCTCCGAGCTTTCCTGGAAGCACATCGACCACCCCTCCGAGGTTGTCGAGGTCGGCCAGGAAGTCACCGTCGAGGTTCTCGACGTGGACATGGACCGCGAGCGCGTGTCCCTGTCGCTCAAGGCGACGCAGGAAGACCCGTGGCAGCAGTTCGCCCGCACGCACCAGATCGGGCAGGTTGTTCCCGGTAAGGTCACCAAGCTCGTTCCGTTCGGTGCGTTCGTGCGCGTCGACGAGGGCATCGAGGGCCTGGTCCACATCTCCGAGCTGGCCGAGCGCCACGTGGAGATCCCGGAGCAGGTCGTCCAGGTCAACGACGAGATCTTCGTCAAGGTCATCGACATCGACCTCGAGCGTCGCCGGATCTCGCTGTCGCTGAAGCAGGCCAACGAGTCCTTCGGCGCCGACCCGTCGGCCGTCGAGTTCGACCCGACCCTGTACGGCATGGCCGCGTCCTACGACGACCAGGGCAACTACATCTACCCCGAGGGCTTCGACCCCGAGACGAACGACTGGCTCGAGGGCTTCGAGACCCAGCGTGAGGCTTGGGAGGGTCAGTACGCCGAGGCGCAGACGCGCTTCGAGCAGCACCAGGCCCAGGTCATCAAGTCCCGCGAGGCGGACGCCCAGGCCGAGGCAGAGGGCGCTGCGGCTCCCGCTTCCTCGACCGGTGCCCCGGCTGCCGGTGGCAGCGGTGGCGGTGGCGGCGGCGGTTCGTACTCCTCGGAGTCGGACGACAACTCCGGCGCCCTGGCGTCGGACGAGGCGCTTGCCGCGCTGCGCGAGAAGCTCGCCGGCGGCCAGAGCTGAGGCTCGCCTCTAGGCGGTTGTAGCAGCTGAATACTGCGGGCCCGCATCCCTTCGGGGGTGCGGGCCCGCAGTGCGTCTCCGGGGGGCCGGGGCCGGGGCCGCTGTCTGCTGCGCGCCGGTGGGGGCTGGGCGCGCAGTTCCCCGCGCCCCTGACGGGGCGCCCCGGCAGGCGTTACGGAGTCACCGTGATGTTCGTCAGGCCCTTGCCGCCCGTCACCGTGTTGCTCGCGTACACCGTCGTCTTGCAGCTGCCGCTGAAGTTGGTCACGTTGATCGCCAGCTGCTTGTCGCCCGTCGAGCCGGACAGGTTCGACTTGTTGCCGCGGAACACCGTGCCGCAGCCCCAGCCGGACTGCTGGCTGTGGGTCTCGTAGCCGTTGTTCGTGGTGTTCTTGCCGGTGTTGTTCTCGATGACGTAGTTGTTGCCCTTCACGTCGATCCACGAGTCGTCGTAGTGGTTGCCGGTCAGGCCCTTGCCGTCGAAGGTGTTGCCGGTGACCTTGCCGCCGGTGGTGCCTTCCTTGATGTCGATGGCCTCGCCGCCCACGTCGGGGCCGATCGTGTTGTTCAGGATCTGTACGTGGTCGCTCTTGTCGGAGAGCGTGTTGGCGCTGCCCACGTAGACGCCCTCTCCCATGCCGCGGCCGTCGTTGCCGGTGTCGTAGATCTTCGAGCCCTTGATGACGCCGTCGGTGCTCGACTTCCGGAAGTGGACGCCCTCCATGTCGAGGCCGTGGACCGTGACGGTGTCGACGGTGACGCCCTTCGCGGAGTCGATCATGATGCCTTTCTGGCCGCCCGTGACGGTGAGGCCCTTCACCGTCCAGTAGGAGGCGCCGTTCAGGTGGAGGCCGTATCCGCCGCCCGCCGTGAGCACCGCCTTCGAGGAGCCGGTCAGGGTGATGCGGGCGCCTGAGCTCGCGGCTGTGCTCGCCTTGAAGTTTCCGGTGTACGTGCCGTCGGCGAGGTGGATCGTGTCGCCCGGGGAGGCGCTGGTGAGCGCGGACTTGAGCTCGGCCGCCGTGGAGACCTCGATGGTCTCGGCGGCGTTCGAGACGGGGGAGGCGGTGGCCACGACGGCCAGGCCTCCGGTGACGGCACTCGCGGCGAGTGCGGTGAGCGCTGTGAGTGCGGAGATGAGCAGGGTGCGTCGGGTGCGCATGTGGGGTGACCCTCCGGTTCTTGTACGTGAACACTGGGTGTGCACATGAACGTAGAGGTGGGTCATGTTCGCGTCAAGGTCTGGACCAGCCTGGGGTGTGAGCCCGGCCGCTGACGCGAACTCGGGCTCCCCTCGCAGCTGTTCAACGTGACGTAAGAAGCCGCTGTGAAGAGACGGAGGAGGGAATGCCCACGCCCTGGCAGGCGTTCTGCTGTACGAGTCACGACGAAGAGGGCGAGGAGCGGTCACAGTGCTTGATCCGCAGGGTTTGTACGCATGGGAGCCGAAGGGCCTCGCCGTCGTCGACATGGCGCTCGCCCAGGAATCGGCCGGACTGGTCATGCTCTACCACTTCGACGGCTACATCGACGCGGGCGAAACCGGCGACCAGATCGTCGAACGGCTCACGGACAGCCTGCCCGGTCAGGTGGTGGCGAGCTTCGATCACGACCGGCTCGTCGACTACCGCGCGCGCCGCCCGCTGCTCACGTTCCGGCGCGACCGCTGGACCGACTACGAGGTGCCCACGCTCGACGTGCGGCTGCTCCAGGACGCCACGGGCGCGCCCTTCCTGCTGCTCTCCGGGCCCGAGCCCGACATCGAGTGGGAGCGCTTCGCCGCGGCGATCGGACAGATCGTCGAGCGGCTCGGCGTGCGCCTCTCGGTGAACTTCCACGGCATTCCCATGGGCGTGCCGCACACCCGGCCCGTGGGCCTCACGCCGCACGGCAACCGCACCGACCTGGTGCCCGGACATCGCAGCCCCTTCGACGAGGCGCAGGTGCCGGGCAGCGCGGCTTCGCTCGTCGAGTACCGCCTCCTGGAGGCGGGTCACGACGTGCTCGGTGTCGCCGCGCACGTCCCGCACTACATCGCGCGCTCCGCGTACCCGGACGCCGCTCTCACGGTCCTGGAGGCGATCACCGCCGCGACGGGCCTCGTGCTGCCGACCGTCGCGCACGGCCTGCGCACCGAGGCGCACCGCACCCAGACCGAGATCGACCGGCAGATCCAGGAGGGCGACGAGGAACTGGTCGCCCTCGTGCAGGGACTTGAGCACCAGTACGACGCGGCGGCGGGCGCCGACGCGCGCGGCAACATGCTCGCGGAGCCCGTGGACATCCCGTCGGCCGACGAGATCGGCCAGGAATTCGAGCGCTTCCTCGCCGAGCGTGAGGGCGACGCGTAGCCGAGGCGGCAGGCGTGGCCAATGCGTAGTCGAGGGGGCGGAGAGTAAAGCCACCCCCTAAGCTGCCGGTCATGCTGAAGGTGGGCCTGACCGGCGGTATCGGCGCCGGCAAGAGTGAAGTATCGCGTCTCCTCGTCGCGTCCGGAGCCGTGCTGATCGACTCCGACAAGATCGCGCGGGAAGTGGTGGAGCCGGGAACTCCGGGCCTGGCGAAGGTCGTTGAGGCCTTCGGCCGGGAGATCCTCGCTCCGGACGGCACCCTCGACCGGCCGAAGCTGGGCTCGATCGTCTTCGCCGACCCGCAGAAGCTCGCCGTCCTGAACTCGATCGTGCACCCGCTGGTCGGCGCCCGCTCCGCAGAGCTGGAGGGGGCGGCCGCCAAGGACGCGGTGGTCATCCATGATGTGCCGCTGCTCGCGGAGAACGCCCTCGCGCCGCTCTACGACCTCGTGGTCGTCGTCGACGCGAGCCCCGAGACCCAGCTGGAGCGTCTCGTGCGGCTGCGCGGCATGAGCGAGGAGGACGCCCGCGCGCGGATGGCCGCCCAGGCGACGCGCGAGAAGCGTCTGGAGATCGCGGACGTCGTGATCGACAACGACGGCCCGCTGGAGGGCCTGGAGCAGCGGGTCGGTGCCGTATGGGCGGACCTCGCGCGGCGGGCGCGGACGGCCTAGAGGGAGGCGGGGAGTGGTCGTACTGGCGGTCTTCACCGCCCTGGGCGGCCTGGTCGCTCTGCTGGCCGGAGCGTACGGCCTGCGGCAGACCCGGCACATAACGAACGCGGGCGAGGTGGCGCAGGCGCTGGTCAAGGCGGTGCAGCCGGGTGCCGAGCGGCCGATGCTGCAGTTCGAGACGGGGGACGGGCGGGTCGTCGAGGTGGTGTCGCCGGTGCCACCGAGCAGAAAGCGGACGCTCGCCCCGGGGGACCGGGTGCGCATCGCGTACGACAGCGACGACCCGCGGGAGGCCGTCGTGCTGGGGCGCGAGCGCCGGGGCATCGACCGGGGATTCGTGGCGGCGGGCGCGGCGGTGCTGCTGCTCGGGCTTGTGCTGACGGTCCTGGCGCTGTGAGGCTGCGAGTGGAACTGACGGAATAGGCGTCGGCGTGACGGGCGTTGACACAGAGCAGCGAGGGAAGGAGTCACGCGTGCCCGAAATTACCCCGGAGACCCATGTCATCGACTTCCGTGCGGCGGAGCAGCTCCTTGCCGCGCGGGATCCACGAGGCGCGGTGAAGCTGCTCGACACGGTCATCGCGGCCCACCCCGAGAACACGGCCGCGCGGCTGCTGCGGGCCCGTGCCTTCTTCGCCGCCGCTCAACTGCGCGCTGCCGAGCTCGAGTTCAGCATCGTCCTGGAGCGCGAACCGGACAACGCGTTCGCCCATTTCGCGCTGGCCCGCACCTACGAACGCGGGGCGCGGCCCGACCAGGCCCGGCGCCACTTCCGCCTCGCCGCGGCGCTCGATCCGCAGCCGGAGTATTTGGCGGCGGCGCGCTTCGACGACGGCGACGGCGCGGGCGCCGACGGTTAGCCGGTCCTCGGGGGGTCGTACGGCGGGATGTCGCGGCCCGGCTGGTAGTGCGGCCCCTGGTGGATGTGGTGCAGGATCACCGCCATGTCGGCGGTGACGATCAGCCACAGCACGCCGCAGGCCGCCGCCCATTCGGGGCGTCCCACGAGGGCGAAGGCGACGGTGCCGAACGTGGCCCAGATCAGACCCCACACGCTGAACCAGAAGCGCATCCGCAGAGGACTGCGCGCGGTCACCGGCTCACTGCCTGTGCGCATCATGAGAGGTCATCTCCTCCCTCTCCTCCCTCCCCCCTCTCCTCGCCCTTCTCCACCCTCTCCACCCTGCTCCCTGTGCTTCTCCACCTTCCAGGATCCACCCGTGGGTGGTGGACCGGAAGGGCCGGAGGCTTCAAGATCGTAGATGTGTCGATCGGGGGTAAGGCTGTGCTGGACGTACTGAGGAACCGGGCGAGGGCGGACGAGCGGCTCGCCGCGTGGCTGAAGGATCTCGAGGGCGCCGAGGCGCCACGGGCCGAGGCGGTGCTGCCCTCGGCGGACGAGCTGCCGGACGTGCTGCTCGACCTGGCGGTGCCGCACGAGGACATCAACGACCTGGTGGCCCTGCGCCGGCGTCTTGTGGGGGACCCGGAGGCGCGGTGGCTGCTCGACCGCAGCCTCGCCGGAACGGTGCGGGACATGGGGAAGCCTGGCGCGGGCCCCCAATACCCCGCACTGCCCGTGGAGCTGGGTGCGCTCGGCACCTTCTTCTACGTGTACGTCTTCGTGGCGGCGCTGCCGTACGTACGCGCCTATCACCGGAGCCACGGCATCCCGGACGACATCTCCCGCCGTACGCTCGCCGACCTCGGACGGCACATCGCGGTGCACCGCAGGGCGCGCGGCGGTCCCGGGCTGCTGCACCCGAGCTGGAACTCCCTGCATTTCCGGGGTGAGCTCTACCAACTGGGGAGGCTGCAGTTCCAGCGCGCCGTGCTGGGGGAGCGGATGGGCGGGGCGGTGGCCGCGGCGGGGCATTCCGCGGGCCGCGGTGACCCCTGTCTGAACCTCCACATAACCGACTTCCGGGGGCCGCTCTCCCCGGAGGCCTGTGATCGGTCGATGGCGCTGGCGCGGGAGTTCTTCGCGCGGCACTTCCCGATGGAGCGATATGAGACAGCCGTGTGCCACTCCTGGCTGCTCGATCCGCAGCTGAAGCGGTATCTGCCGACGGACGCGAACATCGTCCGCTTCCAGGAGCGCTTCCGCCCGGCGGCGGGCTATGAGCGCGAGCCGGAGGACAGCGTTCCCGTCGCCTTCGTCTTCGGCGACCAGGACCTCCCGGTGGCCGAACTGCCAAGGCGGACAAGGGTGGAGAGGGCCGTGGGGGATCACTTGCGGGCGGGAGGCCATTGGTATGTGGAGCATGGCTGGTTCCCGTTGTAGATCGCGGGGCCACGGGGAGAGGTGGGAACGGGCCCCCGAAACGCTTCGTTGACGGGGCATGACTGCTGAGATGCGTGAGGGATACGAGGGGACGGGCCCCGGAGCGATCACGCCGGACGGCTGCGCGGTGGACCTGTACGCCCGCCTGGCCGTCGGGGACGAACCCGATGTCATCGCCGGTGCGGTGCCGGCCGGGGCGCACATTCTGGAGCTGGGCAGCGGTGCGGGGCGGGTGACGCGGCCACTGCTCGAGCGCGGGTTCCGGATCACGGCCGTGGACGAGTCCGCCGAGATGCTGGAGAAGGTCTCCGCGCTCGACGGGCGGGTGCGCACGATCCGGAGCCCGATCGAGAAGCTCGACCTGGAAGAGCGGTTCGAGGTGGTGATGCTCGCATCGTTCCTTGTGCACAACGGCGATGTGTCGGTGCGGCGCGGGATGCTGCGGGCCTGTCGGAGCCATGTGACGGACGACGGCTGTGTGCTGATCCAGCGGGAGGGCGCGGACTACCACACGAACCTGCCGAGGGAGCGGGTCGACCCCGCTGGGTACACGGTGCGGATCTTGTCGGCGGAGCCCGTGGGCGAGGGGGTGGACGAGGTCCGCGCGGAGTACGTCTTCCCGGACGCCGTATGGACCCAGACGTTCCGCGCCCGGCCGCTCACGAAGGAGCAGTTCGAGCAGGCGCTGGAGGAGGCCGGGCTGAGGGTCGACAAGTACCTGACGGAGGACGGGATTTGGGTACGGGCGGTTCCGGTTCGCTGAGGCGGGTCCGCAGAGGGCTTGGATTGCGCGGATGGGGGAGGCGGTGGCGCGGGATGGGGTGGGCAGGTGGCGTAACGCCCCGCGGAGATGGTGTGCCGCTCGGGCGATGAGTTCCGCGGGGCGGGCCGGTCTATCTCGGTGACAGCACAACAGCCCCTGCTCACCGAGGAGATCACCATGACCACAGCCACCACCGCCACCGTCCGCACCGCCGCCACCGAGGGCTCCGCCGCCACCGAGGGCTCCGCCGCCACCGAGGGCTCCGCCCTCGCCGGCCGCCGCTCCGTCCGCATCACGCTGCGCACGCTCCAGGTGGTGCTCGCCCTGTTCTTCGGCCTCGCCAGTGGGGTGCCGAAGCTGATCGCGCACCCGACGGCGGTCGAGGCCTTCGAGAAGCTCGGGTGGGGCGATCCGGGGATGTACACGATCGGCGCGCTGGAGGTGCTCGGTGGGATCGCGCTGTTGGTTCCGGTGCTCAGTTCCGTCGGCGCGACGGCTCTCATCGGGCTGATGGCCGGTGCGTTCATCGTGAGCGTCGCCGCGCTCGGCGGGGAGAACGCCGCCACGCCGCTGATCCTGATCCTGCCGCTGGCGTGGATCGCCTGGGCGCGGCGCGGGCAGACGGCGGAGCTCGTCCGTCTCCTCCTGCGGCGCGGGGAGTGAAACGCGGCGCACCGGGCCGGAGTTCCGTCCCCGTGTCGAAGGCCCACCGGGTAACGCCGGTGGGCCTTCCATGCGGGGACGGGCCCGTGGCTAGCCCTCGGAGCCGCGCAGCCGTTCCATCTCCCGGCGGTCGCGCTTGGTGGGGCGGCCCGTTCCGCGGTCCCGCACCCCGGCGGGGGCCACTGCCTCGCGGGGCGGCGGGGGAGGACTGTTGTCGATGTAGCACTCGATGGCCACCGGAGGGCCTACGCGCTTGCGGATGAGGCGTTTGACGACGACGACGTGTTCGCGGCCGCCCGCGTGGCGCAGGCGCACCTCGTCGCCGACGTGCACGCCGTAAGCGGGCTTCACACGCTCGCCGTTGACCCGCACATGGCCGCCCTTGCAGGCGGCCGCGCCCATGGCGCGGGTCTTGACCAGGCGTACGGACCAGATCCAGGCGTCGATCCGCACGGAACCCCCGCCCGCGACACCGCCTGTACCCGCGCCACCACCTGAAGTCTCCGAAGCCATACCCCGACTTTAGTGCCTGCCCGGCGGTTCAGGGCCGGGGTCGTGATGCCTGTGCGGCACCTCGCGGGCATGGCAGCTCAGCAGGGCGGGCGCTGCGCCGCAGCAATGCGACAGCCGTGCGGCATCCTGCCCGCACGGCGAGCCGTTCGGGAACCGTTCGCCTCGGAGTCTGATAATTCGGGCTAATCACCACAAAGCCGGATGCAGACCCAGGGGTGCCGCCTATGAAGCTCGAAGCCACCGTCGATGACCTGATGGACACGTTGCGCGCCGACCTCGAACGGCTCGCGGCGATCCCCTCGATCGCCTTCCCCGGCTACCCGGCCGCGCCGGTGCGGGAGGCGCACGATCTGCTGGTCGAGCTGTTGCGGGGAGCGGGGGTCCCGACCGTCGAGCGGCTCGACCTGCCGGACACCGCACCCGTGATCTACGGGGAGATCCCGCCGCCGACCCCCGACGCGCCGACGGTCCTGCTCTACGGCCACTACGACGTCCAGCCGCCCGGCGACGAGAGCCTGTGGAAGTCGCCGCCCTTCGAGCCGACTCCCATCGACGAGGCGGGGAGCGGCCTGCGCGCCCGCGGCATCGCGGACGACAAGTCCAACGTCATCGCGCACCTGGGAATGCTGCGGGCCTACGGCGGCCGCCCGCCCGTCGGGATCAAGATCGTCATCGAGGGGCAGGAGGAGTACGGCAGCGCCTTCGACGACTATCCGCCCACCGACCCGGAGCGGTTCGCCTGCGATGCCATGGTGGTCGCCGACCTCGGCAACCTCCGGCCCGGCACCCCCACCCTCACCACCGCCCTGCGCGGCGCGTCCGAGGTCGTCGTCGAGGTGCGCACCCTCGACGAGCCGCGCCACAGCGGGGAGTTCGGGGGCGCGGCGCCCGACGCGCTGCTCGTCCTCCTCAAGGCCCTGGCCACCCTGCACGACGTACACGGCGATGTGGCCGTGGAGGGGCTGCGGCGCGAGGACTGGAGCGGCACGAGCTACACGGAGGACGAGTTCCGCTCGCTCGCCGGTGTGCGCGACGGGGTGCCGCTCGTCGGCAGCGGCAGCCTGGGCGAGCGGCTCTGGAGCGGCCCCGCGATCACGGTGATCGGCCTGGACGCGCCGAGCGTCGAACATGCCGCGTCGGCCGTCGTGCCGTACGCACGCGCCAAGTTGAACCTCCGCTTCCACCCCCGCCAGGACCCGAAGGAGGCGCAGGGCAAGCTGGTCGATCACCTGCGCTCGCTCACACCGTTCGGAGTCCACCTCACCGTCACGCCCGGCGACACGGGCCCCGGCTACGAGGCGGCCACCGGCGGCCCCGCCTACCGCGCCGCGCGCGCCGCGCTCAAGGAGGCCTGGGGCGAGGACGCCTCGTTCGTGGCGACCGGCGGCTCCATCCCTCTGGTCAACGGCCTCGCGAAGGCGGCACCCGGCGCCGAGGTCCTGCTCTTCGGCGCCCAGGACAGCATGTGCAACCTGCACGCCCCGAACGAACGCGTCCTCTTCTCCGAGCTGCGCAACACGGTCGTGGCCATGGCTGCCTTCGTGCGTGAGTACGCCGCCGACTTCGGTGGCTCCGGCTCCGGCTCCGATGCCGCCGGGGAGCGCCGCGCATGAGTACCACCGCGGCCGATCCCGGAACCGAAGAGCCGCAGCACAAACGCAAGTTCACCTTCCCCAGCGCCCTGACCATCCTCGCGATCGTCACGGTGGCCGTCTGGCTGCTCGCCTTCCTCATCCCGTCCGGCGCCTACGACCGCAACGACAAGGGCGCCCCGGTCGAGGGCAGCTACCACCGTGTCGACTCGGGCCAGAGCTTCGTCGACCGGCTGAACGACCTCTTCCTCGCCCCGGTCAACGGCCTGTACGGCATCCAGGACGAGAAGTCGGGCGTCGTCGGGCCCGACATGGCCGGTGAGCTGTACGGCAGCGCGGGCGTGTTCCTCTTCGTGCTCGCCATCGGCGCGTTCATCACCGTCGTCTTCGCCACCGGCGCCCTCGACCGAGGCATCGGCCGCCTCGCCCACCGGCTGCGCGAGCGCGGCGCGATGCTGATCGCGGGCGTGATGCTCGTCTTCTCCGTCCTCGGCACGGTCGAGGGATTCGCGGAGGAGACGCTCGGCTTCTACGGCCTGATCGTGCCCCTGATGCTCGCCCTCGGCTATGACCGGATGGTCGCGGTCGGCGCGATCATCCTGGGGGCCGGGATCGGCGTGCTCTGCTCGACGGTCAACCCGTTCGCCACCGGAGTCGCCTCTTCCGCCGCGGACATCTCGCTCGGCGACGGCATCGTGCTGCGGTTCGTGATGTGGATCGTCCTGACCGCGGTCACCATCGCCTACGTCATCCACTACGCGAAGCGCGTACAGAAGAACCCGGAACGCTCCCTCAGCGGTTTCCTGCCCGGTGACCGCGAGCAGACCGCCGCCGACGCGGGCGAGGTGCCGGAGCTGACGCGCCTGCACAAGGCCATCCTCGTCGTGGTCGCGCTGGTCTTCGCCTTCATGATCTTCTCCGTGGTGCCCTGGGCGAGCGCGCTCACGGGCGACGCGGACGCGAAGCCGTACGGCTTCGAACTCGGGTGGTCCTTCCCGCAGCTGGCCGCGCTCTTCCTCTGCGCTGCCGTGCTCGTCGGGTGCGTGGCGCGGATGGGCGAGCAGAAGCTCAGCTCGACGATCACCCAGGGCGCGGCCGACTTCATCTCGCCCGCCCTTGTGATCGTGCTCGCGCGCGGCGTCACGGTGATCATGAACAACTCGAAGGTCACCGACACCGTCCTGCACTCGATCGAGGGCGTCGTGAAGGGCACGTCGTCCGGCCTCTTCGCGATCATCGTCTTCGTCGTGAACCTGCCGCTGGCCTTCCTGATCCCCTCCACCTCCGGCCACGCGACCCTCGCCATGCCGATCCTCGCCCCGCTCGCCGACTTCGCCGGGGTCTCGCGCTCGGTCGTCGTCACCGCATGGCAGGCCGCGAGCGGCTGGATGAACCTGTGGGTGCCGACCACTGCCGTGACCATCGGTGGCGTCGCGCTCGCGAAAGTCGGCTACGACAAGTACCTGCGCTTCGTCTGGCCGCTGCTCGCCATTCTGTTCGTACTGATCTGCGTCTTCGTGGCGCTCGGAGCGGTGATGACATGACAACCAACTCACCAGCTGTAGCCGCTCGGCCTTCGGCTGCCGCGTACCGCAATCTCGCCGTGGCCACGGTCGGGTTCACGCTCACCTTCTGGGCGTGGGACCTCATCGCGCCGCTCGGCAGCGACTTCGGGGACCGGCTCGGACTCTCGTCGTTCGCGCAGTCCCTCCTTGTGGCCGTGCCGGTCATCGTCGGCTCGCTGGGCCGCGTCCCGGTCGGCGCGCTCACCGACCGCTACGGCGCCAAGCGGATGTTCCCGCTGATCTCGGCGCTCACGATCGTGCCGGTGCTGCTGATCATTCCGGCCAAGGACAACTACGTCGCGATGCTCGCGGTCGGCTTCCTGCTCGGCCTCGGCGGAACGACGTTCGCGATCGGCATCCCACTGGTCAACTCCTGGTTCCCGCCCGCGCACCGCGGTTTCGCCCTTGGCGTCTTCGGGATGGGCATGGGAGGCGTGGCGCTCTCCGGGTACTTCACGCCGCGGATCGCCAAGCACGGCGAGAACCTGCCGTTCCTGGTCGTGGCGATCGCCCTCGCCGCGTTCGCGGTGATCGCGGCGCTGCTCATCACCGACAGGCCCGACCGGCCGGTGCCGACGAGCCCGCTCACGACCCGGCTCGGGGAGGCCGGGCGACTGCGGGTGACGTGGGAGCTGTCCGCGCTGTACGCGATCGGGTTCGGCGGGATCGTCGCCTTCGGGGTCTATCTGCCCACGTATCTGAAGACCTGGTACGACCTCTCGCCCACGGAAGCGGGCACGAAGGCGGCCGGTTTCGCACTGGTCACCGTCATCTTCCGCCCCATCGGCGGCTGGCTCTCCGACCGGATCCACCCGGCGACGGTCACCTCGTTCGCGCTGGCCGTCGTCGCGGTCTTCGCCATCGCGCAGGCCTTCGAACCGTCGCTGAATCCGGGCGGCACGATCTGCTTCCTGGTCATGGCGGCGGGGCTCGGCACGGCGAGCGGCAGTGTCTTCGCGCTCGTCTCACAGGTGACGCCACAGGCACAGGTCGGATCCGTGACGGGCATCGTGGGAGCGATGGGAGGCCTTGGAGGCTTCGTCCCGCCGCTGGTCATGGGGGCGATCTACAGCGCCAAGGACTCGTACTCGATCGGATTCATGCTGCTCTCGGATCTCGCGCTCGCGGGATGTGTGTACGCCTACGGGCGGATGCGGGGGCTGCGGGCCGGGTAACCGAGTGGCCTGTGGGGCGTGCGGTGCGCGGGCTATCTTCGGCCGATGGGCCTTTATCCGGAGATCGAGCCGTACGACCACGGCATGCTCGAAGTCGGCGACGGAAACCGCGTGTACTGGGAGGTCTGCGGCAATCCGCTGGGCAAGCCGGCGGTGGTGCTGCACGGGGGGCCGGGGTCGGGGTGCACGCCGTTCTTCCGGCGGTACTTCGACCCTGACGCGTATCGCGTGGTGCTCCTGGACCAGCGCGGGTGCGGGCGTTCGACGCCGCCCGCGAGTGATCCCCGTACCGACATGAGCGTCAACACGACGGGGCATCTGCTGGCCGACCTGGAGCTGTTGCGGCGGCACCTGGGGATCGAGCGGTGGCTGGTGTGGGGCGGGTCCTGGGGATCGGTGCTGGGGCTCCGGTACGCGCAGACGCACCCCGAGCGGGTGTCGGAGCTGGTGCTCACGGGGCTCGCCACGGGGAGCCGGGCCGAGGTCGAGCTGCTGACCCGGGGGCTCGGGCAGATCTTTCCCGCTGCGTGGGAGGCGTTCCGGGACAGGGTCCCGGAGAGGGAGCGGGACGGGGATCTGGCCGCTGCGTACAACCGGCTGCTTGAGTCGCCGGATGCGGAGGTGCGGGCTGCCGCCGCGCGGGCGTGGACCGACTGGGAGACGGCGTTCGCGTCGCAGGCGCCTCGTTCTGTTCCCCGGTACGAGGACGAGGCCTTCCGGGCGGGATTCGCCCGGACCGTCACGCACTACTTCGCCCACGACCATTGGCTGGGCGGGGACGAGGTCGTCCTGCGGGATGCGGGGGCGCTGGCCGGGATTCCGGGGACCCTGGTGCAGGGGACTCTCGACTTCGGGAATCTGGTGGGGATTCCCTGGCGGCTTCAAAGCGCTTGGCCCGGCAGTGAGTTGATCCTTGTGGGGGATGTCGGGCACAACGCGGGGGCGCGGGGGATCGCGGAGGAGCTGGTGGCGGCGACGGATCGGTATCGGGTGGGGTGAGGGCGGTCCCTGCGGGGCTGGAGGGCCTCAATCTCCCCCAAGCTCTTAGAGAGCAGGGGGGACCCCCATCCGGGCTGGACATATCCAGCCCGGCCGAGATCATTCAGCCCGTCCGGCGGTTGAGGACGAACTCGGCGAAGCCGGTGATGACAGTACGCGGGGGAGGTCGGGGGAGGAGGGGGGCTATTCCTGCTCCTCGCCGAACAGATGCCGCACCGTAGACCGGTAATTGGTCCGCACATGCGCCAGCGCCACGTCCCGCGCGCGCCCCGCATCCCCCGAAGCCACCGCCTCGTACAACTCCCGGTGCTCCGCAAGGAGATGCGTCCACTCCTCGTTGCGTCGCGTCATCCACCGCAGCCGGCCGTCCACCGGTTCCATGACCGACGTCAGCAGACCGTTCCCCGCCATCGCCAGGAGGCGGTCGTGGAAGCGCGTGTTGATGTCCGTGATCGCCTCCGCGTCCGCCGTGCGCGTCGCCTTCGCGGCGCTGTCGAGCAGGGCGGACAGTTCCGCGAGGCCCTCCTCCGTGGCGCGTTCCGCCGCGCGCCCCGCCGCGAACACCTCCAACGCCTCGCGCAGTTCGAAGAGTTCGGTCACATCGGTACGTGTGAGGCGGCGGACCACGGTCCTGCGCGGGGTCTCGAAGGTGACGAAGCCCTCGGCCACCAGGGCCCGGATCGCCTCGCGGACCGGGACCCTGGACACCCCCAGGCGCTCGGCAAGCTCCCGTTCGACCAGGCGGTCGCCCGGGCCGAGGCGTCCGGCGATGATCTCCTGCCGCAGCTCGGCGAGCACACGTTCGCGCACGGCGGCCAGCGGCTGCTCCACGGTCGTCATGGGACCCATCATTGCCGAACCCCGCATCGATTTACCGATTCGTAACCGTACGGACATTGCCGGGCGCGGCTGAGGGCGGGAGCATGACGGAATCTTTGGTATACCAAACTTTGGTATACCAAAGGACGCCGCAACCTCCGTCCCCTTTCGCAGGAGGCCCCGTGTCCCTCACCCAGCGCGCCGACGCCCCAGGCGCCGCGACCGACTTCGTGCCCGATCCCCGCCTCACCAACGAAGACCTCGCCCCCTCCGCCGAACGCAAGTGGAAGGTCTTCGACCTCTTCGCCCTGTGGATGTCCGACGTCCACAACCTCGGCAACTACACGTTCGCGGCCGGTCTGTTGGTCCTCGGTCTGAATGTGTGGCAGATCTTCACCTCGCTCCTCGTCGGCTTCGTGCTCATCTACGTCGGGATGAACATGATGGGGCGCATCGGCCAGCGCCACGGCGTGCCGTTCCCCGTCGTCAGCCGCATCAGCTTCGGTGTCTGGGGCGCCAACATCCCCGCCCTGATCCGGGCCGTGATCGCCATCATGTGGTACGGAATCCAGACCTATCTGGCCTCCATCGCGGTCAATGTCATGCTGATCGCCGCCTTCCCGGGGCTCGACGCGTGGACCGAGCACTCCTTCCTCGGGCTGCACGCCCTCGGCTGGTGTTCGTTCGTCGCGCTCTGGCTGGCGCAGGGGCTGATCATGACCCGAGGCATGGAATCCGTACGGAAGTTCCAGGACTTCTGCGGGCCCGCGATCTGGGTCGTGATGATCGCCCTCGCCGTGTGGATCCTCTGGAAGGCCGGGTGGACCATCTCGCTCACCAGCACCCCGAACCCGGTCTCCACCGGCGAGCAGGTGCGGCAGTGGTTCGGCGCCATCGGTCTCATCCTCGCCACCTACGGCACGCTGATGCTCAACTTCTGCGACTTCTCGCGCTTCGCCCCCGACTACCGCACCGTCAAGCGCGGCAACTTCTGGGGCCTTCCCATCAACTCCACGGCCTTCGTGATCCTCTCCGTCATCGTCACCGCGGGCAGCCTGGAGGTCTTCGGCAAGGCCATCACCGACCCCGCCGAACTGGTCGCCGAGATCGGCAACACCTGGGTGCTGATCTTCGGGGCGCTCACCTTCGCCGTCGCCACGATGGGCGTGAACATCGTGGCCAACTTCGTCTCGCCCGCGTACGACCTCGCCAATGTCTGGCCGCAGAAGATCACCTTCAAGATCGGCGGGATCATCTCCACGGTCGCCGCGCTGCTCGTCACGCCGTGGAACCTCTACTCCAACCCGACCGTCGTGAACTACTTCCTCGGCGGACTCGGCGCCTTCCTGGGGCCGCTGTTCGGGATCATCGCGGTCGACTACTTCTGGGTGAAGCGCGGACGCATCGACGCCGAAGCGCTCTTCAAGGCAGAGCCGGGATCGCCGTACTACTACAAGAAGGGCGTCAACCCGAAGGCGCTCGCGGCGTTCGTGCCGACGGCCGGGTTCGCGGCGGTGTGCGCGCTTGTGCCGTTCTTCGACTACGTGGCGCCGTACTCCTGGTTCATCGGGACCGCCACGGCCGCGCTGCTCTACGCCGTGCTGTGCCGCGCCGAGCGGACGGCGGCGCTCGCGGATGCGGTGGAGGGCTAGTGCGCATCGTCGTCACCAACTGCAACACGACCCGGGCGATGACCGAGGAGATCGTGGCAGGTGCACGGGACGCCGCCGCCCCCGGCACCACGATCACCGGGCTCACCCCCGCCTGGGGACCGGAGTCCGCCGAGGGGTGGCTCGACAGCTACCTCTCGGCGGGCGCCGGCCT
>NZ_BAAAUG010000124.1:0-6211 GCF_039533825.1 Streptomyces rectiviolaceus | reverse complement strand
TCGACACCCTGCGCGGACACCAGGAGCCGTACGACGCCGTGGTCATGGCCGGGTTCGGCGAGCACGGACGTGAGGGCGCCCGGGAGCTGCTCGACGTGCCCGTCGTCGACATCACCGAGGCCGCGGCCCATCTGGCCTGTCTGCTGGGGCGGCGGTACGGCGTCGTCACCACCCTCGACCGGGCGCGCGGCCAGATCGAGGACAGCCTGCACGCGGCGGGCGTCGCGCAGAACTGTGCCGCGGTCGTGGGCACCGGACTCGGCGTCCTCGACCTCGGGGACTCCGAGGTCACCGTCCGCGCCTTCCTCGCCGCGGCCGAGCGGGCCCGCGACGCGGGGGCCGAGGTCCTGGTGCTCGGCTGCGCAGGGATGACCGGGCTGCGGGCGAAGGTCGGCGCCGCCCTCGACATGCCGGTGGTCGACGGCGTGGCCGCCGCGGTGAAGCTCGCCGAGTCGCTCGTCGGGCTCGGTCTGACCACGAGCCGCACCGGCGGCTACGCCAAACCCCTGCCGAAGGCGCGCACTTGGGCGCCGCCGTCGGAGTGATTCTCCGGGTGAACTGCCGCAGGACCGGCGGTGCACGGGGCCTCGCGGGGGCCGGGCGACCGCAGACTCCGGGGAACGCGCCGGGCCCATCCGGTGCCGAGCAACTGGAGGTGCCCGGTGTCGCAGCCGCCCTTCCGATCACCCGGCCCGGCCCGTCCCCGACCCCGTGGCGCCCGCTCCCGCCCTGCCCGGCTTCTCGCCGCCGCGCTTGTGCTGAGCGCGGCGGCGTCCGGCGCGGTGCCCGAGGGCATGGCCGCCGCCGCGCACGCGGGCGAGGCCCCCGGCACCACCTTCTGGGTCGATCCGAACAGCGCCGCCGCCCACCAGGTCACCGCGTGGCGGAGCGAGGGCCGGACCGCCGACGCCCTGCTCATCGAGCGCATCGCCGGACGCCCCCAAGCCCTGTGGCTGAACGACCCGGGGCCGGGGCCCACGGTCCGCGCGGCCACGGAGGCGGCGACCGCGGCGGGGCGCACCGCGGTGCTCGTGGCGTACCACATCCCGCACCGCGACTGCGGTGACTACTCCGGAGGCGGGGCGGCGAGCGCGGCGGAGTACCGGCGGTGGATCGACGAGTTCGCCGCGGGCATCGGTGACCGTGCCGCGTACGTCATCGTCGAACCGGACGCCGTGGCGCAGAAGATCGCGGGCTGCGCGAAGGCCGACGCCCAAGAGCGGTACGGGCTGCTCGCCTACGCCGTCGACCGCGTCAAGGCGCGCCCGCACACCAAGGTCTATCTCGACGCGGGCAACGCCGGCTGGATCCCCGACGAGAACCGACTGGTCGACCCGCTGCGGGAGGCCGGGATCGCCCGGGCCGACGGCTTCGCGCTCAACGTCTCCAACTACCAGACCAACGAGGTGAGTTCGGACTACGGACACCGCCTCGCCGCGGCGCTCGGCGGAGCCAAGCACTTCGTCGTGGACAGCAGCCGCAACGGCAACGGCCCCTACACCGGCGGCGACGAGGCCTGGTGCAACCCGCCGGGCCGCGCCCTCGGATCCCCGCCCACCACCGCCACCGGCGACCCCGCGCTCGACGCCTACCTGTGGGTCAAGCGGCCCGGCGAGTCCGACGGAACCTGCCGGGGCGGGCCGAGGGCGGGGCAGTGGTGGCCGCAGTACGCGCTGGGGCTCGCGAGCAGGGCTCAGGGTCAGGACTAGGGTCAGGACTAGGGGCAGGACTAGGGCCGGGGCTCGCCTAGGGAGCGGTGAGCGGCTCCGGGACCACGGCCGTCGCGGTGATCTCCACCAGCTGGCCGGTGTAGCCGAGGCACGTCGTGCCCAGAAGGGTCGAGGTGTGCGGGCCCTTCGCCAGCAGGTCGGAGGCGCGGACGACCTCCCATGCCTCGCTCAGCGGGCCCGGCTCGTCGCTCACCACGTACACCGTGCTGGCCACCACCTGCGTCAGATCGCTGCCGATCGCGCGCAGGGCCTCGTCGAGATTGGCGATGACCTGCTCCGTCTGGCGCGCCACGTCACCTTCCCCGACGAGATTCCCCTCCGGATCGAGCGGCACCGAGCCCGCCATGAAGGCGAGCTTGGCGCCGGCTTCGACGAGGGCGGCGTGGGCGTATCCGGGCGGCGGGAAGAGGGTGGGCACGACGATGCGGTTGCGGTGCGTGGTGGTCATGGTTCTGATCCTGCGGGAAGCGTGCACCGGTGCGCATCCGAATTCCGCCCGGGTCGGCGCCAAAGACGTGTCAGCGCACCGCCGTCGGTGAAGTCCCGCCTCGTACAAGCAAGTTCGGCGTCCCTTTCCCGTCGGCCCTCGTCGTCCAGATGTCCTGCTTTCTGCCCTCCGCGCCCGGCAGGGCGTACGCCAGGGTGTCGTCGTCAAGCCATGCGGCCTGGTCGTCGACGTTGCGGGATTCGGCGAGGGGGTGTTCGCGCATCGTGCGGAGGTCGAGGACGTAAAGGCGCCAAGGGTCCGAACTCCCCTCCCTCACACGCTTCTTGAACGCCAGGCGGGTGTTGTCGGGGGAGAGCGAGGGGCACTCCACGTTCGTGCGCAGGGTGTGGGCCGCCCACTTCTTCATGTCGCCCTGGACGAGGTACGTCTTGCCCTTCGTCGAGACCGTCGCGTAGAAGCGGTTGTCGTCCTTGGCGAAGGTGACGCCCCAGTAGTTGACGTCGGGGGAGTGGTAGCGGCGGCCGTCGAGGGTGAGGGGGATCTCCTCCATGTTCTTGATCAGGTAGCCCGTGCGGGTGTCCAGGATCGAGGTGCGGGTGGAGAAGGACGAGCCCGCGTAGGAGTCCCCGGTCGCGAACATCGTCCAGGACAGCATCCGGCCCGACGCCGAGACCCGGGCCCGGTTGGGGATGCCGGTGAGCGCGATGCGGCGCTTCTCGCGCAGCTGCCGGTCAAGGACCAGGGCGTACGACTTGGGCGGGATGCCCGAGCGCCGCTGGAGGCAGAGTGCGGTGCCCGCGGCGGCGTAGAAGCGCTCGCAGGAGGGGCCGCCCGTGGTGCGGGGGCCTTTGCTGGGTGTGCTGCCGGTGCGGGCCACGCGGCCCGCGCCCGCTTCCGTGCTGCGGAAGTAGAGGTGGTCCGGGTCGAGTGCGAACTCCGAGGTGGCGGCGGTCGGTTCGGATCGGTCGGCCGCGCGCAGGGTGTAGGCGACGGCCACCGTCGCGAGGACGGCGGCGGCCGCGGCCACGGCGATGACGCGAGTGCGCAGGGAGAGTTGTGGGCGTGGGGTGTTCTGGTTCATGCCTGCCTTTCGTGCCGGGGGAGGAGCGCCGTCGCCCCCGCAAGGGCCGCCGTCAGTGCGAGCGCCGCGCAGGTCAGCGCCGGGCCGATGCCCCACAGCGTCCAGGCCGCACCGAACCCGGCGGCCGCGACAAGACGGGCCAGCGCCTGGCCCGTCTGCAGGACCGCCATGCCGCTGGCCCGACGGCCCGGCGGGAGCACCGGCGTGGCGAGAGCCATCAGGACGCCGTCGGTGGCCGCGTAGAAGATGCCGAGGAGCAGGAGTACGCCGATGAGCAGGGCCCATCCGTCGGCGGGGGAGAGCAGCAGGACGTATCCGCCGAGCAGCGCCACATGCCCGGCCAGGAAGGGGACGCGGCGCCCCGTGCGGTCGGCGAGACGCCCTGCGGGCACCGCGAGCAGCAGATAGACCGCGGCGGCGCCCAGCGGAAGCAGCGGGAACCAGCTCACCGCGAAGTCGAGCCGCCGCTGGAGGAGCAGATAGAGGAAGGCGTCGCCGATGGTAGCCGCGCCGAGGAGGGCGGTGGCGCCGAGGATGCGCCGGAAGACGGGGAGACGGAGAAGGTCAACCACCTTGTGGTGGTGGGGTGTTGGCCTCGCGTGCGGCGACGCGGGCGGCAGCGCGGCACCTTGCCCCGGCGGCCCGGCGCCCCGCCCCGGCACGAACGCGACCAGTATCAGTACGCCGAGCAGCCCGAAGCAGAAGCTGACCACGAACACGGCGTCGTACGCGTCCGCCGTCGCCCAGAGCAGCGCGAACGCGGCGAGCGGCCCGAGCAGCGCGCCCGTCGTGTCCATCGCGCGGTGCACGCCGAACGCCCGGCCGAGGGCGTCCGGCGGGCTGCTGAGCGAGATCAGCGCGTCGCGCGGCGCGGTCCGTACGCCCTTGCCGATGCGGTCCGCGGCGAGCGCCGCGCCGATCCCGGCCGTGGCGCCGCCCGCGAGGAGCAGGCCGAGCCGGGAGAGCGCGGAGAGGGTGTAGCCGCCGCCCGCGACGAGCTTGTGCCGCCCGCCGCGGTCGGCGGCGTACCCGCCGAGGAGTCGTACGAAGGCCGTGACGCCGTTGTACAGGCCGTCGAGGAAGCCGAACTGGAGGGGAGACAGGCCGAGTTGGAGGACGAAGTAGAGCGGGAGGACCGCCGTGACCATCTCGGAGGAGATGTCGGTGACCAGGCTGACCGCGCCGAGGGCCAGGACAGGCCCTGCGACGCGGCGACGCTTGGCCTTGGACTTGGGCTCGGCCTTGGCCTTCGCGACCGCGTCCGTTGACGCCAGATACATCTCGGCGGCTCAGCGGCAGTTGTAGGACGGGCTGCTGTCCTTCGTCGCGCCGTCCGTGCCGACGAGGTTCCAGGAGAAGCCGGTGTCGGTGAAGTTCAGCTTGACCACGCCAAACGTCTTGGTGATCCGCTTCTGGCTGTTGGGCTGGACTTCCTCGATCTTGTAAGGGTTGGCGCCGCCCATGCCGCCGAGCAGCTCGACGATGCCGTTGGCGTCGGCCTTTCCGTCCGGGTTCTGCGGCGCGAACCGCTCGTAGTGGTGATCGTGGCCGTTCATGACCAGCTCGGCCTTGTTGGCGTACAGGAGCTTCCAGATCGGCCTGCTGACCGGGTCGTTGCCGTGCTCGCCCGAGGAGAAGAGCGGGTGGTGCCAGTAAGCGGCCACGCACTTCTTGGAGTTGGCGGCGAGGTCGGCCTTGAGCCAGTCGATCTGTGCCTTGTCGTCGAAGCTGTTGGAGTCCAGGGCGATGAAGTGCCAGTTGTCCTTGTCGTAGCTGTAGTAGCTCTCGCCCTTGGGGTAGGCGACGCTGCCGAAGTAGGACTTGTAGCCCTCCAGGGGGCCGTCCGGGTCGTACGTCTCGTGGTTTCCCGGCACCGGGCGCGTCTTGTCCTTGAACGCGCCCCAGCTGGTGTCGTAGTAGTCCTCGAAGTCCTGCAGCCGGGCGTCGTCGTACTGGTTGTCGCCCATGGTCAGGACGTAGGACGGGTTGAGCTTCTCGACGAGCGCGGCGGTCTTGGGGTGCGCGCAGCCGCTGTCGTCCGATGTGCACTGTTCGGCGATGTCTCCGGCGGCCACCGCGGTGAAGGCCGCTTTCGCGTCCTTGCCGCTCGGCGCGGCGTCGGCCTCGTCGGCAGGGGACCAGAGGAGGACCCCGCCGACGAGCGCGAGCGAGGCGCCTGCTGCCAGCGGGATGGCCCAACGGGCCTTGTTCGTACGGGAGTTCATGGCGCGGGGGGTGGGCGGCATGTCCGTCTCCTAGATCGGCGTGGGGGGCCGTGAGCGGCGCGGAGGCCGGTCGCAGGCATCTTGTCGAGGGGGCATGTCCGCGTCAATAACTTCGGACGAATTATTGTTAGGAAAGTTTCCTACCAGCGTTCACCTCGGGACGGCCGACCGAGCGGCTGGCCTAGGCTGGCGTGCGGGAATGTCGTGCGAGTGACCGAGGGTGAGCGAGGTGGTGAACGTGATGGCTGGGGTTGCCGCGGCCACGGATGCGGATGCCACCGCCGTGCCTTCTGCGGGGCGGCTCGGGGAACTCGTGCGCTCCTGCGCCGCCGTCTTCCTGCCGGCCGAGGTGCCGCGGGAGGGGCGGCTCGCGTTCTGGGCACCGGAGGGGAGGCTGCCTGCCGGGCTCGCGGGGGGTGGGTTCGGGGGCTCGGGTTCCGGGGTCTCGGATTCCGGGGTCTCCGATGTGGACGGGCTTCCTCGCGATGGCGGGCTGCGCGGCGTGGGGCTTCCTGGTGCGGGCGGGCTGCCTGGCGAGGGGCTTCCTGGCGAGGGGCCTCGTGGTGCGGGCGGGCTGCCCACCGCCACCGAGGGTGAGATCGCGGTCGTACGCCCTCACGGCAAGGGCGTCCGTACGCGTACCGTCCCCGCGCTGATCCTGCCGGTGGCGGACGCCGCCCCGCTCCTGCTGCACGCCGGGCCCGCGCACCCCGCCGTGGCCTGCTGG
>NZ_BAAAUG010000123.1:110639-135904 GCF_039533825.1 Streptomyces rectiviolaceus | reverse complement strand
CGCACGCCCCCGGAGCCGGCGCGACCGCGGCCCCGCGTCCGACGCTGACGGCGAAGTCCACCGTGAGCAGCGTGCGCGCGTGGCACAACTTCCGCATCTACGGAGTCGGCCGTCACATGCGGCCGGGCACACGCGTCACCCTGCAGCAGAAGCAGGGCAAGTGGTGGGTGTCGCTGCCCGCTTCGGTGTACACGGCGCGCTCCGGGGCGTACAACATGCGGGTCAAGCTCGGCTGGAAGGGACGCAACGCCCTGCGCATCGTCGGCGGCCGCGCCATCTCGCCCGTCGTCCGTGTGACGGTGCGCTGAGCCGTGACCTGTGCCCGGTCATGCGCTCACGGGCCATGACCGGGACGCGGTCACGCCCTCACAGCGCACGCTGAGACTTCAGGTCAATGGCTCATGTCGCGCCCGCGCCCCGCTTACCAAGACCGGTCCGCGGCGCGAGCGCCAGTACGCCGACCTTCCCGGTGTGGCGGTTGGACTGGACGAGACGGGCGGCTTCGGCGGTGTCCCGGAGGTCGTACGTCACCGACAGGGCGGGCCGGATGTGGCCGAGGTCGATGAGGCGGGCCACCGCGGCCTGTTCCTGGAGGTTGGCTCCGTGGCTGCCGATGACGCGCTTGAGGCGCATCCAGAGGTAGCGGTTGTCGAACTCGTGGAGATAGCCGGTGCTCGATCCGCAGGTGACGACGGCGCCGCCCCTGCGGACCACGAAGACGGAGACCCCGAAGGTCGCCCGGCCGACGTGCTCGAACACGATGTGCGGGTCCTCCCCCACCGCGGCGCGGATCCGCTTGCCGAGCCTCTTGCCGACCGCCGCCGGGTCGGCCGGAGCGGTGCCGGTCAGGCCGATCTCGGCACGGTTGATCACCGCGTGACAGCCGAAGGCGCGAGCGCGCTCCGCCTTCTCCTCGCTGCCGACCACGCCCACCGCGATACCGCCCCCGTTGCGTACGAGCTGCGCGGCGTACGCGCCGAGCCCGCCCGCCGCGCCCCAGATCAGCACGATGTCGCCCTGGGTCATCCGCGCACCGCGGTCGCTGATCAGCATGCGGTAGGCGGTGCCCGCGCACAGCGGATTGCCTGCTGCCTCCTCCCAGGTCAACCTGCCCGACTTTGGGAGGAGTTGGCTGGCCCGGGCCACGCAGTAGTGGGCGAGTCCGCCGAAGTTGGTCTCGAAGCCCCAGGCGAGCTGGGAATCGCCGAGCATGCCGTCGGCGTGGGTCGCCGGTTCCTCGTCGTCGACGTAGGCGGGGGTGACCACGACCTCGTCGCCGATGTTCCAGCGGCGCACCCCGGCGCCCGTACGGACGACGACGCCTGCCGCGTCCGAACCGACCACGTGATACGGCTTGTCGTGCCGCGCCGCCCATCCTCCTTTCGCGCCGAAGTGCCGCAGAAAGGCGAACGTGGATATCGGCTCGAACATCGCCGACCACACGGTGTTGTAATTTATCCCGCTCGCCATGACGGCCACCAGGACTTCGTCCGGGGCGAGTTCCGGCATCGGCACGGAACCCACGTGGAGTGTTTTGCGGACATCTTTGTCCACCACCCCTGTGAAACTCTCCACATCCTCACTCCGCAGATGCGCGGCGGTGAATTCGGCGGGTAAGGGAAGTCGGCGCAGCTCATCCGCGTCGGCTCCCGCGACGACTGCCTCTGCGAGCACATCCATGACGTTCCTCCTTCGGCACAACTGTCCAATGGTTCGGGTTCGGTTCATCACTTTCCGAGTAGAGGCCTCACCATTTCTGTCGCTAATGTCCGGCCCACCCGCACTGAGAGGTGGAAATCCGCATGGCAGAAGAGAGCGCGAACGCCGCATGGGGCGAACGCATGGGCATGTCTGACCGGGTCGTGGTGGGGGTGTTCGTCGGCATTCCCTTCATCGCGGTGATCGCATCCGTCGTCGTGCTGTGGGGCTGGGGCGTGACCTGGCACGATCTGGTGATCGGCGCGGTCATGTACGCCATCGCCGTGCACGGCATCACCATCGGCTACCACCGCCTGTTCACGCACAAGGCGTTCAAGGCCGCCCGCCCCCTGAAGATCGCGCTCGCGGTGGCCGGGACGATGGCCGTCGAGGGCGACGCGATCACCTGGTGCGCCGATCACCGGCGCCACCACCGGTTCGCGGACCGGCCGGGAGACCCGCACTCCCCCTGGCGTTTCGGCACCTCCGTGCGCGCTCTGCTCAAGGGCATGGTGTGGGCGCACGTCGGCTGGACCCTCAACAACGACAGGACCGACCAGCAGAAGTACGTCCCCGACCTCCTCGCCGACCGCGATCTGGTCCTGGTGGCTCGCTGGCAGCCGCTGATCGTGCTGTTCTCGTTCGGTGCGCCCGCCGTCGTGGGAGGGCTCTGGGGAGAGGGAAGTTGGGACTCCGGCGCCGCCTGGTCCGCCTTCTTCTGGGCCGGGCTCGTGCGCATCGGTCTGCTCCATCACGTCACCTGGTCGATCAACTCGATCTGCCACATCAGCGGGGCCCGGCCCTTCCGGGTAAGGGACCGCTCCGGAAATGTGTGGTGGCTCGCCCCGCTCTCCGGCGGCGAGTCCTGGCACAACCTCCATCACGCCGACCCGACGTCCGCCAGGCACGGCGTACTGCGCGGCCAGCTCGACTCCAGCGCCCGGCTGATACGCCTCTTCGAGCTGGCCTCGTGGGCGAGCGCCGTGCGGTGGCCTGACGAGCGGCGGCTGGCCCGTCTCTCCGCCGACGTCAGGGCGCCTTCGCGGGAAGGCCAAGGCCCGCCGCCAGCGTCGGCCAGGAAGCCTTGAACTCACGCTGCCAGGAGGGCCAGGCGTGCGAGCCGCCGCGGTAGAAGTTGACCGTCGCCGGGACTCCGGAGCGGTCCAACTGCCGGGTGAATCCGTGCGCCTGGCCCCACAGCGTGCCCTCAAGGACCGCCCCTTCGAGGTTGCCGAAGTCGCTGCTGGGGATGCCGCTGCCCTGCGAGACGTAGAGCCGGGTTCCCGCCAACTGCTCGGCCAGGGCCGCCGGGTTGTGGCGGTTCCAGTTCGCGCGGTGCAGGAAGGGGCTGCCCCAGAGGGCGGAGGGAAGCTGGAACTCCCGGGCGACGATGGCGTTCATCACCGTCGGCATGCCGAGGGCCGTCGTGTCCAGGACGCCGCTGTACGAGGCAGCCGCACCGAAGGTGCCGGGGTGCCGGGCGGCGAACGCCATGGCGCCGTAGCCACCGGTGGAGACTCCGGCGACGGCTCGGGTGCCGTTGGCCCGGTAGGTGTCGCGCAGCAGGCCCGTCAACTCCTCGACCTGGAAGGTCTCGTAGTCGGGGGCGGTGGGGCTGCCGTGGTTCCACCAGTCGGTGGGGATGCCGGTGGGGCCCGATGCCGGGATGACGGTGACGACGTCCTTGTCGGCGAGGAACTCCTCGACGTCCGTCTCGCGGGTCCAGGAGGTGTAGTCGTCGTGGGCGCCCTGGAGGAGGTAGAGCACGGGCCAGGTGCGGTCGGGCTGTTCCTTGAAGCGGGTCGGCAGGATGACGCGCACGGGGAGCTGTTTGCCCACGGCCGGTGAGTCCACGGTGAGGTCGACCGTGCGGGAGTCGAGCCACTTCTCGCCGACGACGCGCGGGCCGCCTTCGACGACTCGGGCTGCCGCCGGCGACGCGGTGGGTGTTCCCAGGGCGGTGGAGGTGCCCAGGGCGCCGCCGGTGGCGAGGAGGGCGGTGACCGCGGCGAGGGCGGCCAGCTTCTTGCGTGGTCTGCGGTGCTTCTGGGGCATGGGGGTGGTCCTCTCCTCGGGCAGGCGGGGCGTGGCTGAGTGCGGGTCAGGCGTCGGGCAGGTCGCGGGTCAGGAGCTCCGCGAGCGTGTCCACGACCGGGGGGTCGAGCAGGGAGAGATGGTGGCCCGGCAGTGGGGTGACCGTGAGGTCGGTGCAGTGGGCGTCCCAGCCGAGGCTTTCGTCGTCCCTTTCGTAGCGGGCGTCGCGCACGGTGTGCGGGGCCGGTTCGGTCGCCCGGTAGAGGAGGGTCCGGCCGGTGTACGGGCCGGGCGTGTGGCGTTCGCCGCTGCGGAGGTCGAGGGCCGAGGTGCGCTGATGGTCGAGCACGGCCTGGGGCAGGTCGACGGCCTGCTCGATGAGCTTCATGACGAGGGCGATCTGCTCGGCGTCGTCCCGGCGTGCCAGTTCCTCGTAGGGGAGGGAGAGTTGGGTGCCGTAAGTGCGGGCGATGTACGTCGCGAAGTCGGCATAGCGGCGGTGGGCTTCCTCCACCGGGGTCAGCCCCGGTGGCGCGGGCAGCGGCAGTACGGAATCGAGGAGCACCAGGGCGCGGACAGTGCCGTGCCGCGTGAGGAGCCTCGCGGCTTCCTGGGCCAGGAGTCCGCCGTAGGACCAACCGCCCAGCAGCCAGGGCCCATCGGGGGATGTCGCGCGGATGCGTTCCGCGAAGTCGGCCGCGCGGGGCTTGACGTCCTCCGGGGCGGTCAGCCTGTCGAAGCCGTGGACGGGACGGGATCCGGCCAGGCGCTCGGCGAGGCGTGCGTACACCTCGGAGGTGCCACCCGCGGCGTGGGCCAGGAAGAGAGGGATGCCGTCGCCCGTGTCGGCGAGGACACGAAGGGGTCCCCTCACCTGGGACTCCTCCCCCGCCCCGTGGGGAGCCCCGCCCCGACCTCCACCCCGCCCCCGCCTGTCCGCCTGCCGACTCCCCGGCAGCAGATCCGCGACCCCCCTGAGCGTCGCCTGCCGCAGCAGCACCCCCGGCTCCACCCGCACCCCGAACTCCCGCTCCACCGCGGTCCGGATGCGCACCGCGGTGAGCGAGTCGAGGCCCAGGTCGGTGAGGGGAGTGTCGGCGTCGATGCGGTCGGGGGTGTAGCCCATGACGTCGGCCACGCAGCCGCGGAGGCGGTCGAGCGGACCCGTGGCGCGGGTGCGGGTGCGGGCCGGTGCGTGACGTGGCGCCTCGTGCGGGCCGGGTTCCTCCCCCGCCCAGAAGCGGCGGTGCCGCCAGCGCGGCGTGGGGACGTCGACGACGCGCGCGCCTTGCTGCGGGCCCTGAAGTGGCGTGGGCACGCCGACATCCCGTACGAGCAAGGAGGCCAGCGACGTACGGAAGGTGATCGCGTCATCGGTGTCGCGGCGCAGGGTCGGGAGAATCAGCGAACCATCCGCGCCCGCGTCCCGCAGCGTCTCGGTCAGCGGGTGCAACTGCGTGGGATGCGGGGCCACTTCGACGAATACCCGGTGGCCGTCGTCCGCGGCGGCGCGTACCGCCTGACTGAAGCGGACGGGACGCCGCAGGTTGGCCACCCAGTAGTCGACGTCGCAGGGCGCAGGGTCGCGCGGGTCGGCGAGGACCGTGGAGTAGCGGCGGCAGCCGGGCCGCGCGTGCCGCACGGTGCCGAGCTCCCGGGCGAACTCGGTGAGCAGCGGGTCGACATCGGGCGAGTGACCCGCGCCGGTGACACGCAGCGAACGGGCGAAGCCGCCCTCCCTGGTGACGTGGTCGACGAGTCCGCGCACATCCTCGGCGGACCCGGAGACCACGCTCTGCGCGGGGGACGTGTGTACGGCGACCTGGAGCGTGCGGAAGTCCGAGGCCAGGGCCTCGATGTGCTCACCAGGGCGGTCCACCACGGCCATGGCGCCGCCCGTGAGCCCGGCGAGGAGCCGCGACCGGATCGCCACGACGCGTGCGCCGGTGGCCGCGTCGAGGGCGCCGCAGGCGACGGCCGCGGCGATCTCCCCCATGGAGTGGCCGATCACGGCGGCGGGCTCGAAGCCGTACGACTTCCACAGCTCGGCGAGGGCGACCTGCATGCCGTAGAGGGCGGGCATGACGACGGCGGGCGAGGTCAGATCGGCGCCGGGATCCATGCAGTCCCGCAGCGAGATCCCGGCCTGCTCGCGCAGCACCGGCTCGATGCGGTCGACGGCGGCGGCGAACTCCGGCTCTGCTGCGAGGAGTTCACTGCCCATCCCGGCCCACTGCGACCCGTACCCCGAGAACACCCACACCGCTCCGGGACCGGCCCCGGGATCAGCCCCGGACGTGGACGCCCCGACCACCACCCGCCCATCCGGTTCGCGTCCGGCCAGGCGGACCAGCGCCGTGGTCAGCTCATCCCGGCCGTGGGCGACGACCGCCGCCCTGTGGCGGCCCCGCCCCACGCGGCGCGCCAGCGTGCGGGCCAGGTCCGCGGGGCGGACCGAGCGGCTTTCCGGTCCTGTCAGCCACTGGGCCAACTCCCCCGCGTACGCGCGCACGCGGTCCTCGGTGACGCCGTCGAGCAAGGCTATGGCGGGGGCGCAGGCCGCCTGGCGCGTGCCGCGCGGCACGCGGTGCTCCGCCAGGATCACGTGGGCGTTCGTGCCCCCGAAGCCGAACGCGGAGACTCCCGCGCGTGCGGTGCCCGAGTAGCGGGGCCACGGCTCGGGGCCCGTGACGACGCGCAGGCCCAGTGCGTCGAGGTCGGCGTGCGGGCCCGGTGCGGTGAAGTGCAGGTGGGGCGGGATCTCGTCGTGGTGCAGGGCAAGGACCGTCTTGATGAGCCCGGCGATGCCCGCCGCCGCTTCCAGGTGACCGATGTTCGTCTTCACCGAGCCGATGAGCAGTGGCTGGTCGGCGGCCCGCCCACGCCCCGCGCCGAGCGCGGCCGAAAGCGCGGCAGCCTCGATCGGGTCGCCCAGAGCTGTGCCCGTGCCGTGTGCCTCGACGTAGTCCACGGCCGCGGGCCCGGTGTCGTGGCACTGCTCCAGGAGCGTGCGCTGGGCTTCGGCGCTCGGCGCCGTGAGGCCGTTGGAGCGGCCGTCCTGGTTGACGGCGGTGGCCTCGATGACCGCGAGGACGCGGTCGCCGTCGCGTTCGGCGTCCGCGAGGCGCTTGAGGACGACGACGCCGCAGCCCTCGCCGCGCACCATGCCGTCGGCCGACGCGTCGAACGCCTTGCACCGGCCGTCGGCGGCCAGCGCTCCCGCCCGCTGGAAGCCGAGCGTCACCGCGGGCGAGAGGAGCAGGTTCACCCCGGCGGCGAGCGCCAGGTCACTCTCCCCCGCACCGAGGCTGCGTACGGCGTGGTGCACGGCGACGAGCGAGGAGGAGCACGCCGTGTCGACCGCCATGCTCGGGCCGCGCAGGTCCAGGAGGTAGGAGAGACGGTTCGCTGCGATGCTCAGGGCCGCGCCCGGCGGGGTCCAGGCCCCGACCGACTCCGGGTCCGCGGTGGTGAGATGGGCGTACTCGTTTCCGCTGATGCCCACGAAGACTCCGGTACGGGTGCCCGCGAGGGACGGCGCGGGCAGGGCCGCGTGATCGACGGCGTCGCGGGCGACCTCCAGGAGCATGCGCTGCTGCGGGTCCATGGCGGTGGCCTCGTCCGCGCCGATGCCGAAGAACTCGGCGTCGAAGCCCGCCACGCCGTCGATGCCCCCGTCCCCGAGGAATCCGCCGTGCCTGCTGATGTCGTCCGGCAGGCTCTTCCCCTCCCGCACGTCCCGGACGAACGGCGCCCAGCGGTCGTCGCCGACGGTGCCCACGGCGTCGCGCCCCTCGCTCAGGAGCCGCCAGAATGCGGCGGGCGAGGTGACCGCGCCGGGCAGCCGGCAGCCGACGCCGATGACCGCGACCGGTGAACCGCCTTCCGCGGACGGCACGTCGGCGCTCGCCGGCTCCCCCGACGGCGAACCTCCGTGCTCCGGTTCGCCGCGCGCCACCCGCAGTGCGAGCGCGCCGATCGTCGACGCCTCCCAGAGCAGCGTCGCGGGCAGCCGAGTGCCCGCCAGATCGCTGAGGCGCGCGGTCAGGACGACCGCGTCACGGGAGGTGAGGCCCAGCTCCGCCAGCGGGCGATCGTCGGCGATCTCCTCCGCCGCGAGGCCGTACCAGTCGCTCAGGCTCTCGACGATCGCGGCCCGGATCTCCGTGTGGCCCACGTCCCTCATCGCGCACCCTCCGCGCCGCCCCGGCCCCCCTCGTCGAACGCCCCGAGCAGGTAGCGCGCCCGGCCCGCCGCTCTGGCGACCTTGCCGCTGCTCGTCCTCGGCAGCGAGCCCGGCGCTATGAGGAGGAGCTCGGCGAGGCGCAGTCCGTGCCGGGCCGACACGGCCGCGGTGGCGGTGCGCAGCGCGGCGAGCAGGTCCTGGTCCGTGGGTTCCGCGCCGCGCCGGTGCTCGGCGACCACGACAAGGACGTCGGTCTCCGTGCCCGTCCAGGGCACGCGGAACGCGGCGAGCCGGTCCCGGCGCACGAGGTCGACGGCCGACTGCACGGTCTCCTCGATGTCCTGGGGGTAGTGGTTCCGGCCGTCCACGATGATCAGGTCCTTGAGCCGCCCGGTGACGTACAGCCGACCTCCGTGGAGCGCGCCGAGATCCCCCGTACGCAGCCATCCCGCCTCGCCGTCCTCCGCTGTGGCGTCGGGTGGGCGGAAGCCGAACACCTCCTCCGAGAGCCCGCTCCGCTTCCAGTAGCAGAGGCCGGTGTTGGGCCCGCGCAGCTGGATCTCGCCGACCTTTCCCGGACCCAGTGCGGCGCCGGTCGCCGGGTCGGCGATGCGCAGCTCCTGCCCTGCCGGGGTGCCGCAGGCGACCAGGTGCGTCGCTTCCGGGTCCGTCGGCTCCCGTAAGCCGAGCCGCCCTTCGGACAGGGCGAGCGGATCGCACGCCAGGACCGTGGGTGGCGCGGTGAAGGTGTCGGTCGTCACGAACACGGTGGCCTCGGCGAGGCCGTACGCCGGGCAGTGCGCCTCGGGCGCGAGGCCCGCGTCGGCGAACGCGTCGCGGAAGCGGTCGACCGTGCCGGGGCGCACGGGTTCGCTGCCGTTGATGAGGACCTTGACGCGGTCGAGGCGCAGCTCGGCGGCCTCGTCCCTGTCGATCCTGCTCGCGCAGTAGTCGTAGGCGAAGTTGGGGGCCGCGCTGATCGTCCCGGGGTACGCGGCGAGGAGCCGCAGCCAGCGCACCGGGTGCTCCAGGAAGGCGACCGGGTCCATGAGGACCGAGGGGAAGCCGCCGACCACGGGCGCGGCCACGCTCAGGACGAGGCCCATGTCGTGGAAGAGCGGCAGCCAGCCGACCGTCGTGTTGCTCCTCGCGTCGGCCGCGAAGGCTTCGATGGCCTGGCGGGCGTTGGCCACCACGTTGGCGTGGCTGATCACGACGCCCGCCGGGCTCCGCGTGGAGCCGGATGTGTACTGGAGGTAGGCGATGTCGTCCGGTTCGAGCCGCTCCGGAAGGGCGATCGCGGACGTCTCGGCGTGCCGGTCCACGCCCGGCCGGTCCACACTCGGCCGGTCCACACTCGGCCGGTCCACCAGGACCACCGGCACCGGCGGCAGCCCCTGCTCGGCCATGAACCGCTCGACGCCGGCGGCGGTGCCCGCATCGGCCAGCACGCACGCGGGCTCGCAGTCGGCGAGGACGGCGGCCAACCTGCCTTCGTGACCCGGCAGTTCGGGGCTGAAGAGCGGTACCGCGATCACCCCCGCGTAGAGACAGCCGAGGAACGCCGCCGTGTAGTCGAGGCCCTGCGGGAGGAGCAGGGCCGCGCGCTCCCCGGGGCCCGCGCTCGCCGCGATCCTTCCGGCGATGGCGCGAGCGCGGACGTCGAGGCCCTGCCAGCCGAGGGTGTGGTGCAGGCCGAGGGAGGACGGCTCGGGGAACTCCACGTGGGTGAAGGCTCGTTGGTGCGGGCGGCTGGCGGCCCAGTGCGTCAAGTATTCGGTCAGCAGCGGGTGTTCGGGGGCCTTGAGGGTCTGGGGACTGGACATGGCGGCTCCAACTGGGCTGCGCGGGGACCAGGGCGGGCGTCGGGGGCGACGGGGTGAGCGGTGCACCAGGTTCCGCCCGGATGTGACCCGTGAGTAAGACGGGTTGCTGACAGATCGTCTGACACCGTCTGTCACTCAACTGACAAGCCCGCGCACCGCATTAGGCGCCGGTGGCAGCAGCGGCGACCTGACGTCGCCCCGGAGAATCCGGCAGCGCCACCACATCGCGATCGAGGGGAGCCACACGTGGGCCGGGGCAGGCTAACCGCTCTTCTGGCGATGCTCGCCCTGGCCGGATTCATCACGACGCTCGACAACACCGTCATCAACGTCGCTTTGCCGACGGTCCAGCGTGAACTCGGCCTGAGCGTCACCGACTTGGAGTGGGTGGCCACCAGCTACGTACTGAGCTTCGGCTCGCTCCTCCCGGCCGGTGGCAGGCTCACGGATCTGCTCGGTCGGCGGGTGGTCCTCGCGGCGGGAATCGTCGTCTTCACCGCGGCCTCACTGGCGGCCGCCCTCGCGGACAGCGGCGGGACGCTCATCGCGGCGCGCACGGTGCAGGGGGTGGGTGCCGCCCTCGTCATCCCGGCCTCGCTCGCGGTGGTCGCCGCCGATCTGCCCGCCCGCAGGCGCGCCATGGCGGTCGGCCTGTGGACGGCGGCGCTCGCGGTCGCGCTCGCGCTCGGTCCCGTGGTGGGCGGCTTCGTCACCGAACGGTGGGACTGGAGCTGGGTGTTCCTGCTCAACGTCCCCTTCGGCGTCATCGCCCTGCTCCTGGTGCCCGCCGTCCCCCGCGCCGTCACCCGCGTCCGGCACGGCCTGCTGCCGCTCCTCGATCTGCCGGGCGTCGCGCTCTCCACGACCTCGCTCTTCCTCCTCACGTACGGCCTCGTCAGGGGCGGGGAGCACAGTTTCAGCACGCCGCCCGTGCCGCTCTGCCTCTGGCTCTCGGCGGCCACCGGGATCGCGTTCGTCGTCGTCGAGTCGCGGACCTTTCTGCCGCTGGTGGATCTGCGGCTGCTGCGCAGCCGTTCGCTGAGCGGGGGCGCGGCGGCCCAGGTCCTTTGGGGCATCGGGGTCAACGGCGTGTTCTTCTTCACCGCGCTCTACCTCCAGCGCGTGCTCGGCTTCTCCCCCACCAAGGCCGGTCTCGCCTTTCTGCCGCTTGCCGGTGCGCTGCTCGTGACGACGCCGTTCGCCGAGCGTGCGGCGAAGGCGGTGGGGGCGCACTGGTCGATCGCCGGAGGGCTCGTGCTTGTCGCGGGCGGCCTGGTGTGGGTGTCGGGGACGGGGCTGCACGCGCAGTACTGGGACCTGCAGCCGGGGCTGCTCCTGATCGGCGCGGGCTCGGCCCTGACGACGCCGCTGACGGTACGTTCCGTCGCCGATGTCCCCGCGACGCGCACGGGCATGGCTTCGGGCCTGGTGAGCGCCGCCCGTGAGATCTCCGGGGTGTTCGGGGTGGTCCTGGTCGGCGTGGTCCTTACCCGTACGGAGCGCACGGCGCTGCGGGACGGCGCCGATCCGCGCAGCGCGTTCCTCGACGGCTACGACACTGGGCTGCAACTGGCCGCGCTCTGCGTCCTGTTGGGGGCTGCGGTCACCGCGGTCACGTTGCGGCGTCCGGCCCGGCACCGGCGTACTCGTGAAGTCGGCCGGACGCCGCCAGCATGGCGGTCGCACGCGCGGTGATGCCCGCGAGGCGTTGCGCGATGGCCGCACGGAGCGCGTCGGGGCTGCCCGTCTCGCGCAGCCCTTCGAGGACGGCCTGGATCTGGGGCAGGGGGTAGTGGCCCTGCCGGAGGATCCTGACGATGCGGGCGTCGCGTACGTCGGCGGGATCGAACCAGCGGTAGTGGGTGCCCGGTTCGCGCTGGGGTGCCAGGAGGCCCGCCGACTCCCACACCCGCAGCGCCGAGGTGCGCACACCGAGGCGGGCGGCCACCTCGCCGATGCGCAGGCGCGGTGGCGTGGCGGGCTGCGGGGTGCCGTCCGGGGCCTCCTTCGCGTCCGGGGTCTCCCTCGTGTCCGGGGTCTCCTTCGCGACAGCTTCCAGCGCCTCGCCCGCGGCCCGCAGGGAGAGCCGCTGCTGGTGCAGGTCGGCGTGCCCGGCGTCGACGAGGGTGAGCGCCAGCGGCAGGTCTCCCGCGTGAACGGCCCGCATGATCGCCTGGGCGGTGTCGAGGCCGTAGCCCGGGACGAGCGCGCGATAGGTGAGCAGGGCGTCGCGGTGGCGTGTGTCGAACCTGCGGTATCCGGCGGGCGTGCGCGGGGTGGGCGGCAGGATGCCCGCGTCGGCGTAGTTGCGGATCTGCTGGGTCGAGACACCGGCTGCCCGCGCCAGATCGACGGGGCGCAGTGCCGTGCGTGCCGTCTCGACTCGGCTCATGAAGGGACCTCTCCTGACTTCCGTTGCACCTCGGAGTTGAAGGTTAGCCGAGCACATCCCCCCTACACGCGCCCTCTCTCGCGCAAAAGTCTCAATAAGCACTTCAATGGAACACTTGAAGGCATGGATGCCAGCACCGCCACCCCCACCGCCGATTCGATCCGCATCAAGGGCGCGCGCCTTCACAACCTCAAGAACGTCTCGCTCGCCATCCCCAAGAACCAGCTCGTCGTCCTGACCGGTCTCTCCGGCTCCGGCAAGTCCACGATCGCCTTCGACACCCTGCACCGGGAGGGTCAGCGGCAGTATCTGGAGTCGCTCGGCCTGGTCACCACCTTCGTCAGCAAGCCCGCGGTCGACTCGATCACCGGCCTCTCACCCTCGATCAGCGTCGACCAGCATCTGACCAACCGCAGCCCCCGGTCGACGGTCGGCACGGTCACTGAGGTCTTCACGTATCTGCGCCTGCTGTGGGCGCGCATCGGCCACCGCCCGTGCCCGGCATGCGGGCAGGACGTCCCGCCCGCCTACCACGTGAGCGGCGACGAGCTCTGGGACGACGAGCCGTCCGGCACCGGACCCGACGCCGACGCGTCGCCGGACGACCGGCCCGCGCTCCCCTGCCCGCACTGCGGGACACCGGTACCGGGCATGGTGATGGGGACCTTCTCCTTCAACAAGCCCGCCGGCGCCTGTGTGACCTGTACCGGCATCGGCACCGTCTTCCAGGCCGATGTGCGGCGCCTGGTCGACGACGGCCTGAGTGTCGCCGGGGGTGCCGTACTCGGCTGGCTCCCCGCGCTGACGACGCGCAACATCCCGATCCTGCGCGCCGCCGGTGAGCACTACGGCTTCACCTTCGACGCGGACGTACCCGTAGGTGAACTGGGCGGGCCACAAAGGGACTTGCTCCTGCACGGCGTGGAGAGCGAGCAGTTCCGCCGCCACTTCCCTGATGCCGCGCCACCGGCGACGGTCACCCGCGGCCGCTTCGAGGGCGTGGTCACGAACATGCTGCGGCGCTACGCCGAGCGCATTGATGACGCCGCCTACCGCGAGAAGACGGAGAAGTTCCTCGTCAACGACGTCTGCCCGGACTGCGAAGGCACCCGCCTGCGCCCGGAGAGCCGGCGGGTCACCGTCGCCGGGCTGAATGTCGTCGACGCGTCGCGCCTGCCGCTCGACGAGCTCGCCGGGTGGATCGACGGCCTGCGGGAGTACGTCACGGACACCGAGGCGTGGCAGGTCACCGAGCCGATCGTGGACGATCTGCGGGAGCGCGTGCGCCGCCTCGTCGACGTCGGGGTCGGCTATCTGACCCTGGAGCGTGCCACGCCAAGCCTCTCGGCGGGCGAGACCCAGCGTCTACGCCTGTCCGCGCTGCTCGGCTCGGGCCTCACCGGCGTGCTGTACGTCCTGGACGAGCCGACCATCGGACTGCACCCCGCGGACACCGCCCGCCTGGTCGACGTCCTGCGCCGCCTGCGCGACCTGGGCAACACGGTCCTGGTCATCGAGCATGACCTCGATGTGCTGCGCGCGGCCGACCACGTCGTGGACGTCGGACCGGGCGCGGGCCGCGCGGGCGGGCACATCGTGGCCGCGGGTTCGCCGGACGAGGTGGCGGCGACCAGGGGTTCGGTCACCGGCGACTATCTGTCCGGGCGCCTCGCGATGCCGCTCCCCGCGCTCCGGCCGCCCGCGTCCGGCGCCGAGTTGGTCATCCGCGGGGCGCGGGCGCACAACCTCAGGAACGTCACCGCGCGGCTGCCGCTCGGGCGGCTCGTCGCGGTGAGCGGCCCCTCGGGCTCGGGCAAGTCGTCGCTTGTGCTCGACATCCTCGGGCGTGCCGCCAGGCAGCGCTTCCACGGCGCGAGCGACGCGCCGGGCGCGCACGACGGGATCGAGGGCTGGGAGCATGTCGACAAGGTCGTGACCATCGACCAGCAGGCGATCAGCCGGGTGCCGCGGTCGAACGCGGCGACGTACTCGGACGCGTTCACGCCGATCCGTGAGGCGTTCGCCGCGAGCGCCGACGCACGTCAACGCGGGCTCACCGCGGGGCACTTCTCCTTCAACGTGGCGGGTGGCCGCTGCGAGCGGTGCACGGGTGCGGGTGTGCTGACGGTGCAGATGCACTTCCTTCCCGACGTGGAGGTACGCTGCCCCGCCTGCCGCGGCCGTCGCTTCAGGCCCGATGTGCTCGCCGCGCGGTACGGCGGTCACGACATCGCGCAGGTCCTCGACATGACCGTCGACGAGGCGCTGACGGTGTTCGCCGCCGTGCCGGGTGCGGCGACGCGGCTCCGGCGGATGTCCGACGTGGGCCTCGGCTACCTCCGGCTCGGCCAGCCCGCGACCACGCTCTCCGGCGGTGAGGCCCAACGCGTCAAGCTGGCCAAGGAGTTGGGCCGCCGCGCCACCGGCCGCACGCTGTACCTCCTGGACGAGCCCACGACCGGCCTGCACGCCGCCGACACGGCGCGCCTGCTCGGCGTCCTGCAACGCCTGGTCGAGGCGGGCAACACCGTCATCACCATCGAGCACAACCTCGACGTCATCCGCGCCGCCGACTGGGTCGTCGACCTCGGCCCCGAAGGCGGCGCCGCGGGCGGCGAGATCGTGGCCGAGGGCACCCCGAAGGAGATCGCCCGGACGAGCGGGTCACGGACGGGGGCGTTCCTGGACGGGGTGTGACCCAAAGCCCGGGGTGTCGCCGATGACCGTCACATAGCCGTCAGGTCCAAGGACCGCGATGTCGCCCGTACGCAGCCACCCGCCCGGCAGCAGCCTTCGCCCCGTCTCCGCCGGGTCGCCCCAGTAACCCGCGCACACCTGCGGCCCCCGCACCAGGAGTTCACCGGCGTGCCCCGGGGGCAGCTCGACCTCCGGGGCGCCCTCCTGGCCGATGCGGACCTCGGTGCCGGGCAGGGGCAGGCCTGATGTGCCGGGGCGGGCGTTGGCGCCGCGCGGGTTGGCGAGGACGGCGCCGGCCGCATCCGGGACGCCGTGGCCCTCGACGAGCACCGCGTCGACGGAGTCCCGGATGCGGTCGGCGGTCCCGGCGTCCAGCGTCCCGGTCAGCCAGGTCCGCACGGTGGCGAGGGCCTCCAACTCGTGGGCGGGGCGCTGGAGAAGCCGTCGGCAGTCGGCGGGCTCGGCCGACAGGAGGGTCGCCTTCCGGCGGCGTGCCGTGCGCAGGAGCACCTGCGGCTCGGGGGTCGGCAGAAGGACGGTGCGTGTCCCGGTGAGCAGCGGGGCGGTCAGGCCGAACAGCAGCCCGTGCGGGCGCCACAGGGGCGTGACGGCCAGAGCGGTCTCCTGGCCGTCACGCAATTGCGGGTGCCACAGAGCCAGTTGATGGGCGGCGGCGACGAGGTTCGCGTGGGTGAGCATCGCCGCGGGTCCTTCGGCGGTGACGTACGCGAGGACGGCCGGATCGCGCGGCTCCGCCCCGCCGCCGCCCGGTTTCCAACGGACCGGCTTGCGCATACGGCCGTGCCCCGGCCACTCCCCGTCGACCGGAACAGTGACGACATCCCGTACGTACGTGCCACCGCGCACCGCATCGAGCCGCTCCCCCACCGCGGCGCCGGCGATCACCAACACCGCACCGGAGTCAGCCAGTTGATGCCGCAGCGCCTGCCGCGATGCCTCCGGATCGATCGCCACCACGACCGCCCCCAGTCGCAGCACCGCATGCCACGCCACCGCGAACCACGGACAGTTGGGCAGCACCAACGCCACCCGGTCACCGCGGCGGATGCCCCGCGTCCGCAACGTATCGGCGCATGCGCCCACAGCGCGGTGCAGCCCCCGGAAGCCGGACCGGCCGCCGTGGCGCTGGGCCGCCGCGTCGAGCAGGCCGGGGAGCGTGACGTCGGGGACGTGCAGGCGGTGCGGCACTCCGGCGGCGTAGAAGCGGAGCCACGGTCGTGGGTCCTGGGCCGTCACCTGTGGCTCGGTCATGACCTGATCGTGGCGCAGGAGGGCAGGTCGTCACTTGTGCCCCGCGCACAGTTCCGGCCCGGCGGGCTGTGGTTCCGCTGACTATCAACGCCCGGTTACCGCTCCGTAACTTCACGGCGTGCACAGCAATCGCCCTCAAGACGAAGGAGCAACCCGTGCGCAGGCCAAGAGCGAAACGGAAGAAGAGGCTGCTCGCGCTGACCGCGGCCGTCGCCCTGGCGGGCCCGGGCCTGGGCCTCGGCGTGCCGACCCTGACGGCGGGCGCCGCCGCGGCCCCGGACGCGTCGGCGGTGTGCGACGCCCCGGACGAACGGATCTACCAGGTGCCGGGTTCCGTCCCGAGCGATCCCGGCAGCGTCATCGCCTGCCGGACGACCGAACTGCCCCACGTGCCGGGCAACATCCCGATGCACGCCTGGAAGGTCCAGTACAGCTCGAAGGACAACACGGGCGAGCCGGTCGCCGTCTCCGGCACCGTCGCCGTGCCGGACGCGGAGTGGAAGGGGCGGGGCAGCCGTCCTGTCGTGGCCTTCAACCCCGGGACGCTGGGGCTCGGTTCGCAGTGCGCGTTCTCCAAGCAGCTCGCGGGCGCATTCCAGGACGAGTACGAGGGCGAGAACATCGCGGCACTCCTGAAGGCCGGATACGCCGTCGCCGCGACGGACGGCGCGGGCTATCTGGACGGCCAGACCCATCCGTACGTCTCCGGGGCCGACGCAGGGCACGCGCTCCTGGACATCGCGCGCAGCGCTCCCCGGATCCCCGGCAGCGGCCTCGGCCCGAGGACGAAGGTCGGCCTGTGGGGCTACTCCGAAGGCGGCGCGGCCAGCCTGTGGGCGGCGCAGCTCGCGGCTTCGTACGCCCCTGAACTCGACGTCGTCGGCGACGCGTCCGGCGGTGTGCCGGGCGACCTGAAGGTGGTCGCCAAGGCGCTCAACGGCAGCCCGTTCGCGGGCTTCATGGTGGACGCCGTGCTCGGCCTGTCCTCGGCGCATCCCCGGATGCCGTTCGACGAGCTCATGAACGACCAGGGCAAGGAGACCCTCGAGAAGGCCAGGTCGCACTGCCTGGCCGGCACGATCTCGACCCTCGCGGGCCAGAAGATCGAGGACAACACCAAGGACGGTCTCAGCCTTGAGCGGCTCTACGCGCTCAAGGGCACGGACGGCAGGACGTGGGGCCAGGTCGTCGACGCGCAGAAGCTCGGCGTCGGGATCGGCCGCGCGGGCTCCGGCGCCACGTACGAGATCGACTTCCCCGTCCTGCAGTACCGCGGCGCGCTGGAGGAAGTCATCCCGATCGAGACCGAGGACGCGACGCGCAAGGCGTACTGCGAGGCGAACATCACCACCCAGTGGAAGGTCTATCCGGGCGAGCACCTGACGACCGACCAGCTGGCGAAGGACGACACGGTCAAGTGGCTCGGCGACCGGTTCGAGGGCAGGCCGGAGTTCGGCAACTGTCTGTTCCCGTGAGTTAGTTCGCACGCGCTGCCTCTTGTCACGCGGGTGACAGGAGGCAGCATCATGTCTGTCCGTCCTCGACGGGCCGCCGCGGACCCGTGGCGGTATCTTCACCAAACCTTTGTCCCCCGCGCGCAGAGGGAGCACACCATGGTGAACGGTTCGACGCTGCCCGCCGGCATACCCCCGGCAGGCGCCCCCGCGTCCGCGGGCACCCCGGCAGAGGAGTCGTACGCCGCTTTCAGGGCCTTTCCCTCGGGCCTCCACGATCACGTGAGACCGTTCCTCGACGACATCACGTCGGAGGTGGTGCGGGCCATCCGCACGGAGATTCCGGAGTACGCGCGCCCCACCGACGACACCTACATGCATGTCGTGAACCGGGGCGTGGAACAGGCCCTTGAGGGGTTCCTGGCCCGCATGGCCCATCCGGACACCGACTGGGAGTCGGTGAAGGCCACCTACCAGAACATCGGCAGGGGCGAGGCGGACGAGGGCCGGAGCCTCGACTCCTTCCAGTCGGCGCTGCGCCTCGGCGCGCGTGTCACCTGGCGCCGGGTCAATGCCCTGGTCGACGCGGACCTGTTGCCCCGGCATGTCCTCGCCGCCTTCGGCGAGGCGCTGTTCCTGCACCTGGACGAGATGGCCGCGGCGACCACCGCGGGCTACACCGAGGCCAGGCTGCACGCGGCGGGCGAGCTCCAGCAGCGCCGGGCCCGCCTCATCGACCTGCTGACCGCCGACCCTCCGGCGTCGGCGGAGGCCATCGCCGATCTCGCGCAGACCGCCCAGTGGCCCATCCCGCGCGAGGTGGCCGTCGTCGTCATCGACCACGCCCTCACCCCGGAGACCATCAGGCCCATCGTGCCGCCGGAGTTCCTCGCGCGCTTCTCCGAGCAGCCCGGCTGCATCGTGGTGCCCGACCCGGAGGGCCCGGGGCGGGCCCGCTCCATCGCCGCCGCGTTACAGGGCCTGCGGGCGGTGATCGGTCCCACGGTCGCCCTGCACGAGGGCGCGCGCTCGCTGCGCTGGGCGCTCGACGCGCTGGAACTGTCCCGGCGCGGAATCCTGCCCCGCGCGACGCTGCTGCACTGCGCCGACCATTTGGCGACGCTGCTGCTCTTCCACGACGAGGCGCTGATCGACGCGCTCGCGCAGCGATATCTGCTCCCCCTGAACGAGGTGCGCTCACCGCAGCGGGAGCGCCTCGCCGAGACCTTGCTGTGCTGGCTGCGGTGCGGGCACAACGCGAGCGAGGTGGCCACGCGCCTGGCCGTGCATCCGCAGACGGTCCGCTACCGCCTGCGGCAGCTGGACGAGGTGTTCGGCGCCCGGCTGCATGATCCGGTGGCGCAGTTCGAGATGCAGTTGGCGCTGCACGCGTTGAGCCTGCGGCCGGATGCCGATGAGGTGAGCGCGGTGCGGTAAGCCTGGCGCGGCGCCGAGCCCTGTGCCGTAAGCCCCCGGCGGGCCGGACTCGTCACCCGGGCACGTCACCCGGACGCGCCGCGAGGGCGGCCGTCCGTGGCCGTGATCGAGCCGTAATGTCCCCTTCGCCCCAACTCCCAGGCGAAGGAGAGTTCTTACGTGCGTGCCCGTCACATGGCCGCTGCCGCCGCACCCGCCGTCCCGGCCGTCCCGGCCACGAGGCGGACCACCCGGATCCCCCCTCGGATCCTCCCCCGCCTCGTGGTCCTCTTCCTCCTCCCCCTGCTCACCACCCTCAGCGGCACTTTGCTCGCCCCGGCACACGCCCACGCGGACGCCCTGGTGCAGCACGCACCCGTCGGCAGCAGCCTGCTGGCCCCGCCGCCCGCTGCCGACGAGCCGTGCACCAGCAAGGACCCCGCGGTCTGCCTGATCCGGCAGATGAGTCCGGAGGAACGGGAGCGGGCCCGCGAGGTGCGGCTGCGCTACCACGGGCTCCTGGACACCATGGAGCGCGTGGCGGACCGTATGCACGAGGAGGGCCGCTCCGACGAGGAGATCGCCCGTGTCCTCGTCGACATGCGCAACGAGGCCAAGGACATCACCCGCGCCGGAATGAGCCCCGAGGCGGTGCAGGCCCTGGAGGAGCGGAACATGAAGAAGTACGGCAACCCCCTCGGCCCGACCGCGGACCAGCAGTTCGCCAAGTACGGCAGCTGGGCCAAGGTCATCGAGGCGGCGACCCGCACCAGCGCCGCCGTCGACCAGGAACTCGGCATCCCGCCGCGCGCCTGACCTCCATGCTGCTCCAGGATTACGACCACCACGGCCGGTCGTGGACCCTCGATCCCCGAACGGGGCTCCTCTCCCCCGCGTCCGGCCGCTGCCACGGCTTCGTCCACGCGGGCGGGGAGGCGCCGGCGGCGCTGTACGCCGACCCCTCCGACGGGGAGCCGACCCTCTGGTTCCAGTACGGCCGACGCCGCTGGGACTGCGACGCGGTGACGGCCCATCAGTCCACCGGGCCGAACGGCACCCGCCGCTTCACGGTCGAGGGCGCGCGAGGAACGGCCCTCGAACTCCTCTACCCCGCACCGGACACCGGCCCCTTCGACCCGACGTACGACTGGATGGACGCGGAAGGGGACGACTTCTTCCTCTGGGCCGCGGGCCGTCTGACGGACGTGGACACCCCGTCCCGTACCACACTCCTCGCGCACTTCCGGGCCGGTTTCCTCCCCACCTGAGGTCCCAAGTAACCTCTCCGAGCGATGAGTTGACGCCCCCTGCGGAGTCTTCACTCACACAAGGAGAAACCGAACAAGACCGGGCCGCGCGCAAGGTTCGCGACCCCCACCCGGAGGTACACCATGTGCACCCACCAGCCCCCGTGCCCGCCCGCCGACAGCCCCGACCACGTCGCCGCCCGCATCCTCTCGGCCCACCCCGAACAGGGCTGGAGCCTGTTGTGCAACGGCACGATCGTCTTCGACGACACCGGCGAACTGCTGCCGGACGGACGGGTGGTGGCGGTGACCAGGCCGCTGGCGATGGCAGCCTGACCGCACAGTCGTTCTTGGAGTTCCGGCCCCCTACGTACGCACGGGCGGCTGCCCCTCGGCACCCGCTCGCCACGAGCGTTCGATCTCCCGCATCAGCGCCGGGTAGACGATCCAGACCCGGAACGGCTTGATCGCCGCCATGTAGGCCGCGCCGAACCGGCCGTTCGGCTTCACCAGGACCGTCATCTGGCCGCGATGGCCGCCGGATTCGTCGGGCACCCAGCCGATGTGCATGACCGTGTGCACGGTGCCGTTGGCCATCTCCGCCGCCCACTCGTCCTTGAGCAGGTACAGCGGGGTGAGCGGGAACGTGTCGGACTGCGGGCCCTTCGGGGCCTCGCGCAGGTCGTCGGGCATCCTGTCCCGCAGGGAGGCCACCCGGGAGCCCAGGCCGGACTTCGGGCGGTCCCAGCCGAGCAACGCGCCTATCTTCCAGCGCGCCGCCCACACCACACGCACGATGAGCGGGGCGCCCTCCGGGAAGTTGTCGCCCGACACGGTCTGCGACACCAGCCTGGGGAGATCGTCGGGGCCGCCCGGCGTGGGCAGCGCCCAGACGTCCTCCACCTGGAAGTCGGGGGCGAGTTCGTGGATCCGCCACGGCCGTGACGTGTGCGCGGTCTTCGGCAGCTTCATTTCCTGAACCTCCGTGTCGGTGTGCGCCGTCGGCGTGGAAGCGCCGACGCTCTACGGCTCGGCCCGGTAGGCCTTGGGCGGCAGACCCAGCAGGCCTCGCACCGCCCTTTCGATCAGTTCGACGTCGTGCGGGACGTGCCCGGCGAGGCTGCTCATCAGGCCTTCGAGGGTGCCGAGGTAGGCGAGCGCCACCTCCTGGGGCGGTGGCCCGGGAGGAATCGCGCCGCTCTCCTGTGCGGCGGCGATCCGGCCGGCGCATGCGGTGGCGAGCCGCTGGATGACTTCGGTGAGCGCGCGTCCGACCGCGTGGTCCTGCCCGGAGAACTCGACCGACAGCGCCCTCATCACGCGCGCCACGTCGCGGCGGCAGTAGATCGCGTGGCCCCGCGCCATGACGAGCAGCGCGTCGACGGGGTCGGCCTCTTCGGCGGCAGGAGCGCCCACCTCGGCGTTCCAGGTCTCCTCGACCCACTTCACCACGGCCAGCGCCAGCTCTTCCTTGTTGGCGAACAGGTGGTACAGGGCGCCACGGGTGTAGCCCGCCTCGGCTGCCACCCGCTCGAGCGCCACGTTGCCGTACCCGTACGTGGAGAACCCGCGCGCCGCCGACTCCAGCAGGGCGCTCCTGGTCCGCGCGCGCCGGTCAGCCTGCTTCTCGCGAACACCTTCAGGTCGTGCTGTCATCGCCACCCTGTTTCACATACAGACATGTATGTAGGTTACTTTGAGGCCGCGCAGCACCGCAATACGAAGCACCGCACTACGAGCTGACCTCACGCACTACGAGCTGACCTCACAAGGAGAGCTTCATGAAGGTAGGCATGGTCGCGAACCACTATCCGCACGCCGCGTACCGCGAGGAGTTCATCGCGCGCGTTCACCGGGTCGCCGAGGAGTTCCTGCGGACCCCGGGATGCCTTTCGGCCGACTGCTGGGTGTCCGACGAGGCCGTGGTCTCGATCGTTCAATGGGAGTCCGATGACGCCTTCGCGGCATCCTTCGCCGCCGTCAAGGCGGCCGGGCTCGATCTCGACTTCGACGAGCGCGAATCACGCCCGCGCGAGATCCGCAGGCTCATGGCCGCCTGATCCCTGAAGGGGACACCTCAGGGCGCGATCGCGCCGAGCAACGCCCGCGCGCACAGGTCCCGCACCTCTGCGCGCGGCAGCAGTTCCGGCTCCTCCAGCCACTCCAGGCAGACGGTCACCATGAAGGCGAGCCAGCCGCGCACGGCCAGGCGCAGGGTGGGCAGTTCGTGGGTGGTGGTCGCCGTCCCGGGATCCGCGGCCAGGGCTTGAAGGATCTGGTCCTCGTGGGCCGCAAGGCCTTCGCGGTAGATCCTGCGGACCGTGGCGTCGCCGGTCTCCTCCGCGCGGTGGAAGGCGCGGAAGCCTTCGGCGCGCGACTCGACGTATGCGAGGAACGTGTCGAGGCCCGTGCCGATCTGGTCGCGGACCGGGACTCCGGGCACGGCTGCCGTCAGGCGCAGCATGCGCCGGCTCTCGCGCTGCACGACGGCGGCGAAGAAGTCGCTCTTGGTCGGGAAGTAGTGGTACAGCAGGCCGCGTGAGACGCCCGCGATCTCCGCCACCCGCTCGACCCACACGTCGTCGTACGGATTCTGGGCGAAGAGCCGCGCCCCTGCCGAGAGCAGCTGCTCCCTGCGCTCCTCGGTGCTGAGTCTGCGGCGCGTGCGCTCCTGCGGGTTCGCGGCCATGTGAGCACCTTACTTGACGTGGATTCAATAGCGGGACCAGACTGGAACTCCTTATTGAATCCGCGTACAACAGGCTCAATGGGTCTGCGGCACAAGGGAGATGACACAGATGGCGCAGGTGTCGCAGACATCGCAGGTGGCGCAGGGCGGTGGGGTGGCTGGGGCTGCTGCGCCTTCCGAGGCTCCCAAGGGGTTCCGCAGCGCCGAGCTCGGGTGGCCGCGTCTCGACCTCATCCCGCATCCGCCGCGCCGCCTGCCCCTGATCGGCGACGTCCTTGGCGCCCATGTCCGCACGCCCGTGCAGGATTCGATGCGGATCGGCAGCAGCCTGGGGCCCATCTTCCGCCGCAAGGCCTTCGGCAAGGAGATCGTCTTCGTTTGGGGCGCCGAACTCGCGGCCGAGCTGGCCGACGAGTCACGGTTCGCCAAGCACGTGGGCCTGGGGGTCGCCAATCTGCGGCCGGTCGCAGGTGACGGCCTGTTCACCGCGTACAACCACGAGCCCAACTGGCAGCTGGCGCACGACATCCTCGCGCCGGGCTTCAGCCGCGACGCGATGGCCGGCTACCACCCGCTGATGCTGGACGTCGCCCGGCAGTTGACCGCCCGCTGGGACACGAACGAGGAGTCCGGCCACTCCGTGGACGTGCCCGGCGACATGACGAAGCTGACCCTGGAGACGATCGCCCGCACCGGCTTCGGCCACGACTTCGGCTCCTTCGAGCGCTCCCGGCCGCACCCCTTCGTGTCGGCCATGGTCGGCACGCTCTCCTACGCCCAGCGCCGCAACGTCGTACCGCCCGTTCTCGCACCGCTGCTGCTGCGCGGCGCCACCCGGCGCAACGCCGCCGACATGGCCTATCTCAACCGCACCGTCGACGACGTGGTCGCGGCCCGCCGCGCGTCGTCGGGTCCCGGCGACGGCGATCTGCTCGACCGGATGCTGGAGGTCGCCCACCCCGACACCGGCGAGCGGCTCTCCGCGGAGAACATCCGCCGTCAGGTCATCACCTTCCTGGTCGCCGGGCACGAGACGACATCGGGCGCCCTGTCGTTCGCGCTGCACTTCCTCTCGCGCTCCCCCGAAGTCCTGGCCCGCGCGCAGGCGGAGGTCGACGAGGTCTGGGGCGACGCGGAGGAACCCGCGTACGAGCAGGTCGCCAAGCTCCGCTATCTGCGCCGCGTCCTCGACGAGTCGCTGCGGCTGTGGCCGACCGCGCCCGGCTTCTCCCGCCAGGCCCGGCAGGACACGACGATCGGTGGCGTACACCCCGTGCGCGAGGGGGCCTGGGCGCTCGTCCTCGCCACGCTGCTGCACCGCGATCCGGCGGCGTGGGGCGAGCGGCCCGAAGAGTTCGACCCCGACCGGTTCGCCCCTGCGGCGGTACGTGCGCGGCCCGCCCATGTCTTCAAGCCGTTCGGCACGGGCGCGCGGGCCTGCATCGGCCGTCAGTTCGCGCTGCACGAGGCGACGTTGGTCCTCGGACTGCTCCTTCGCCGCTACGACCTGCACGCCGATCCCGGCTACCGCCTGCGGGTCGCCGAGCGCCTCACCCTCATGCCCGAGGGCCTCACGCTGCACCTCACCCGCCGCGCCAAGGCCGCGTAGGACGCGATTGTCAGACCCGTGCGCAAGAGTGGAGGGTCCACCGGTGCGAGCCATCGGTCCTTCCGACCCCGCGCAGAGGAGTTCTCGACATGACCGGCACGCCGACCCCCGAACTGGCCGCCGCCCAGGCCTGCTTGCGGCTGCTGCACACCGCACGCGCCGCGCTGTCCGGCCCCTCGACGGCCGCGGCGGCCTCGCTGCTCGCAGGCCCCATGGCGGAGGCGGACGAAGCGCTGCGCCGCGCGGGCCTGACGGGCAACGAGGCCGAGCTCCTGAACAGGATCTACGACCTCGAGCCCGACCGCCCCGATCCCGGGGCCTGCCCCGCTTCGGCTAGCTCGGCTCCGTCGCTTCCTCAGGCCGCTCGGACTCCCTGGGCTTCCAGGTGAACTTGTCGCCGCCCACCCAGCGCACCAGATCCGGGTCGTCCACGTCGTGCACGACGAGACCCGCCTGAGCGGCCACCTCCAGGACGTCGACGAGTTCCCTGGCCTCGCCGACCACCTCGCCGTCGAGCTCCACGATGCGGAAGGGCGGTCGGCCGGGGTTGACGCCAAGGACCGTGATCCGAGGGTTCGCCATATAGAGGTACGCGCTTTCGGTCATGTCTGGAGGCTTCCACGCTCCGGCTCCGTCATGACCATCATGACCTGCCCGTTCGGCCGCTCGGGCTACGCGCCGGTCGGCTCGGGGCGCCCGACGAGCCGCTCGGCCGCCGAGCGCGCCGAGGCGAGGGCCGCCCTGC